>JAICVP010000059.1 GCA_025935275.1 Thermoleophilia bacterium | reverse complement strand
GAGGCCGTCTCCGAGACGCTCCCGATCCTGCCGCTCAAGGAGACCGTCGTCTTCCCCGACTCGATGACGCCCCTCGCCGTGGGCCAGGAGCGCTCCATCCAGCTCGTGGACGAGGCCGTCGCCAACGACTCGACGATCGCACTCGTCACGACGCGGCACGCAGAGGACGAAGCGACGAGCGCGGATGACATCTACGAGGTCGGAACCGCAGCGCTCATCCACAAGATGATTCGCGTCCCCGACGGGACGCTTCGCATCCTCGTTCAGGGCGTGCGCAGAGTACGGATGGACCGCCTCGTCCAGACCGAGCCCTATCTCGTCGGCGAGTTCTCCGACCTGCCCGACATCGAGGGGCCGGAGACGGAGGTCGATGCCCTCGCCCGCAACGTCGAGGCGCTCTTCAGCAGGATCATCGGGCTCGTCCCGTACCTGCCGGACGAGCTGCAGCTGGCCGCGGCGAACGCCGAGGATCCGAGCACGCTCGCCAACCTGATCGCGACGATGATGCGCCTGAAGACCCCCGAGAAGCAGGAGCTGCTCGAGGAGGCCCACGTCGAGGCGCGGCTCCGCAGGCTCACCGTCATCCTGAACCGCGAGCTCGAGGTGCTCGAGCTCGGTACGAAGATCCAGTCCCAGGTGCAGTCGGAGATGGAGCACTCGCAGCGCGAGTACTTCCTGCGCCAGCAGCTGAAGGCGATCCAGGACGAGCTCGGCGAAGGCGACGAGCAGCAGGCCGAGATCGCAGAGCTGCGCGGCCAGATCGAAGAGGCCCACCTTCCGGAGGAGGCCGACCGCGCGGCGCGGCGAGAGCTCGACCGGCTGGCCAAGCTTCCCCCCGCCGCCGCCGAGTACGGCGTCATCCGCGGCTACCTCGAGTGGATCCTGTCCCTGCCCTGGAACGAGACGACCGAGGACAACCTCGACCTCGAGCACGCGCGCAGCGTCCTCGACGAGGACCACTACGACCTCGAAAGGGTCAAGGACCGCATCATCGAGCAGCTCGCCGTCTCGAAGCTCAAGGAGGATGTCTCCGGCCCGATCCTGTGCTTCGTCGGCCCGCCCGGTGTGGGCAAGACGTCGCTCGGCCAGTCGATCGCGCGCTCACTCGGGCGCAAGTTCGCCCGCATCTCGGTCGGAGGCGTCCGCGACGAGGCGGAGATCCGCGGCCATCGGCGCACGTACATCGGCGCCCTCCCGGGCACGATCGTTCGCGCGCTCCGTGACGCCGGATCGAAGAACCCGGTCTTCATGATCGACGAGATCGACAAGATGGGCTCGGACTGGCGCGGCGACCCCTCCAGCGCGATGCTCGAAGTCCTCGACCCCGCGCAGAACTCGAGCTTCCGCGACCACTACCTCGACCTGCCCTTCGACCTCTCGAAGGTGCTCTTCATCTGCACGGCCAACCAGCTCGAGACGATTCCGCCGCCGCTGCAGGACCGCATGGAGATCATCCGCCTCTCGGGCTACACCGAAGAGGAGAAGCTCGGCATCGCCAAGCGCTACCTCGTCCCCAAGCAGGTCGAGGCGCACGGGCTCGACTCCGAGAACGTCAAGTTCAGCGACAAGGCCCTGCAGCTGATCATCTCCGAGTACACGCGCGAGGCGGGCGTCCGGAACCTCGACCGCGAGATCGCGGCGATCTGCCGCAAGGCCGCCGCGGAGATCGCGTCCGGGAAGAGGAAAACCGCGCGCATCGACGAGCGTCGCATCCGGTCCTGGCTCGGCCGTCCTCGCTTCCGCCACGAGATCCGCAAGCGCACGTCCGACCCCGGTGTCGCGACCGGCCTCGCGGTGACGCCCGTGGGAGGCGACATCCTCTTCATCGAGGCGAGCGCGGTTCCCGGCGAAGGGCGTCTGGTCGTCACCGGTCAGCTCGGCGAGGTCATGCGGGAGTCCTCCCAGGCGGCCCTGACGTGGGTGCGCGGCCACGCGACCGACCTGGGCCTCGAAGAGGACTGGTTCGCACACCGCGACGTCCACATCCACGTCCCTGCGGGCGCGGTGCCCAAGGACGGCCCCTCGGCCGGCATCGCGATGGCGACCGCCCTCGCCTCGCTGGCGATGAACCGGCCGGTCTCCGAGGAAGTCGCCATGACCGGCGAGATCACGCTGACCGGCCAGGTGCTTCCGATCGGCGGGGTGCGGGACAAGGTCCTCGCCGCGCAGCGCGCCGGCATCTCGACGGTGATCCTCCCGAAGGAAAACGAGGCCGATCTCGACGATCTGCCCCGCGAAGTCCGGAAGCAGATGACGTTCGTGCTCGCAGACCACGTCGACGAGGTGATCGAAGCGGCGTTCCCACGAGCCGACGTTGTCGAGTTTTCCTCGGCTGTACGCGGGTAGTAGTGTCTAACGGACGACGCTAGAGACGAAAGGACCGACTGATGGCGAAGGCAAAAGAGATGGTGGGCGACGCGGTCGATACCGCTCGGCCCTACGTCGAGCGGCTCGCGCAGGACGAAGAGCTGCACGACCACGTCAAGAAGGCGTACGAGTCGGCCCGCAAGATCTACGACGATCTGCTGGGCGACCGCGGGACGACCGGAATGGCGTTCAAGGTCGCGCGCGACAAGGACATCCAGAACGAGCTCAAGCGGGCTGTCGAAGAGCTCCGCAAGGCGGGCGAGCGCGCCCAGGGCAAGCAGTCCCACACGGGCCGCAACATGACCCTGCTCATGGCGGGGATCGCTCTCGGCGTCCTCTTCAACCCGGCCACCGGCCCGGATACGCGCCGCTGGCTCAAGGACAAGCTCTTCGGGCCCGAGCAGCCCTTCGACTCCGTGCCCTCCGAGGGCAACGGCGGCACCGGCAGCTAGCTCGAGCTAACGCGCGTCGTTTCCGGCGAACCCGGGCGACGCGTAGACGATCTTCGGCCCCGGCGGGCCCTCTCCAAAGAGCGGCTCGCCGGTGAGCACGCCCTCGAACCCGGCGGGATCCAGGCCGGAGACGGCCGAGATGTCGTCGGCCTGCAGGAGGATCGCAGCCGGGGGCGGAGCCTTTTTCCCGGGCGGCGTCCAGCCCGTGGCGTCGAAGCTGGCGTCGTCGAGGCGCTGCCAGGCGAGCAGGTACGGATACGGGTCGATGACCCCGTCGTAGCCCATCCCGAGCAGCGCCGCGGGGTGGATCTCGAAGTGGAGATGGGTCGGCGTCCCGGCGGCGTCCCCGGTTGCGCCCACGAAGCCGATCACGTCGCCCGCTTTCACCTGCGCACCGTCCCGCGCGACCGGCGTGAAGGCCGAGAGGTGGGCGTAGTAGAACTCGTTCCCCTGCAGGTCGCGCAGCCAGAAGCGGTTGCCGCCGATGGTGTTCCAGCCGACAAGGAAGAGGGTTCCGTCAGTGACCGCGAGAATGGGGGCGCCGAGCGGGGCGAAGATGTCGTTGCCGTGGTGCCAGCCGGTATCGGCGCGCGCGGCCCCGAAGTCGTCGGAGAACGAGGCCGGGCCGTAGATCGGGAAGACGTAGCCGCCCGCGGTCAGATGAGGCCGCACGCCCGGCGGCGGGCTCTGCACGGGCGGAGGCGTCGAGGGTGAGGCTCCCACGGGAGGCGGCGAGGGCTCGTGGTGATGGTGATTCGAGGGCGGGCTCGTCGGCGGTGAGCTCGGCGGCGGAGGCGCGACGGCCTTCGGCGCGGTCGCGGCGGCCTCGGCGTAGCCGACGAAGATCTCCGTTCCGGCCGGCAGGCCGCCGTGCTCGGCGGTGAGATGGACATGGAGCCCGACCACGAAGCCGCGGTGGCCGCGGCGCTGCGACGTGTTCTGATCCGTGACCGCCTGCTCGAGCGCGATCGCGTAGCCCCAGTCGCCCAGCGTGACCTTCGCATTCGGCGTCGCGGTGACGCTCGAGCCGAGAACGACGAGATTGCTGATGCCGGACCCCGAGAGGTCGCCCCCCGCGCTCGACGGCGAGGCGCGGGACACGGACTTGGACGTGATCGCGTCAGCGGTCACCTCCCCTCCGAAGAGCGAGACCGAGCCGACGTGCACCACTCCGCGTCCGATCGCCCGGTCGTCGTCCACGGTGCCGTTCGCCCCGCCGGTGATCGCTCCGGTCGTGACTGCGCCGTTCCCGTACGACCAGCCGACGAGCGACGCGGCCGAAGCCGGCGGCGCCGAGATCGAGCCCGCAGAGACCGGAGTCTTGCCCGGGACCACCACCCTCACGCCGAAGGCGCTGGCCGAGGAGACGGGCGAAGGCACCACCGCTCCCGAGGACCCGGCGGAGAAGAGCGAGACGAGAAGGAGAGCCCCTAGGACGACCCGCAAGCGCACGGCTCAGAGGTTAGCGCTGTCCGCGGCTCGCTTGCTATCGGTCATATTCTGCGGCCATGGGGACCGAGAGCACAGAAGCCGCCATCGAGGCTCTGCTCGACGAGCAGCGCACCTTCCCGCCGCCCGACGAGTTCGCCTCCCGGGCGATCGTCGCGGACGACTCCGTCTACCGCCGCGCCGAGGAGGATCCCGAAGGATTCTGGCGCGGGCTCGCGGACGAGTTTCTCGACTGGCTGACGGAGCCGACCAAGGGTCTCGAGTGGGATCCGCCCCACTGCACCTGGTTCGCCGACGGGGAGCTGAACGTCGCCGCGAACTGCCTCGACCGCCACGTCGAGGCCGGGCGGGGAGACCGCGTCGCCTACCACTGGGTGGGGGAGCCCGAGAGCGAGAGCGCCGACCTCACGTACGGAGAGATGCTGCGCGAGGTCTCGCGCCTGGCGAACGCACTCCGAACGCTCGGGGTCTCGAAGGGCGACCGGGTCGGCATCTACATGGGCATGGTCCCCGAGCTCCCCATCGCCATGCTCGCGTGCGCTCGCATCGGCGCGCCCCACGTGGTGGTCTTCGGCGGCTTCTCCTCGGAATCGCTGGCCGAGCGGCTCCGGGACTCCGGCGCCAGGCTCCTCATCACGCAGGACGAGGGCTGGCGCAAGGGCGGCAAGGTTCCTCTGAAGGTGAACGCCGACGCGGCCGCCGACGCGGCGCCCACCGTCGAGCGGCTCGTCGTCTTCCGGCGCACCGGGGACGAGGTTCCCTGGAACGACGACCGCGACGTCTGGTGGCACGACGCCGTGGCGGGCGAGCCGGACGAGTGCGAGCCCGAGCGCATGGGCGCCGAAGACACGCTCTACCTTCTCCATACCTCCGGGACGACGGCGAAGCCGAAGGGCGTCCAGCACACGAGCGCGGGCTACCTGCTGCACGCCGCCGTCACGCACAAGTGGATCTTCGACATCCACGACGACACGATCTGGTGGTGCGCGGCCGACGTCGGCTGGGTCACCGGCCACAGCTACATCGTCTACGGGCCGCTCTGCAACGGGACGACGAGCGTGCTCTACGAGGGCGACCCCGCCTACCCCGACTGGGACCGCCACTGGGAGATCGTCGAGCGCTACCAGGTCAACTCGTACTACACGGCGCCGACGCTGATCCGCTCGTTCGTGAAGATGGGCGAGGACTATCCCGCGCGCCACGACCTTTCGTCCCTGCGCCTGCTGGGAACCGTCGGCGAGCCCATCAACCCGGAGGCGTGGGTCTGGTACTGGAAGGTGATCGGGGGCGAGCGCTGCCCGGTCGTCGACACGTGGTGGCAGACGGAGACCGGCGGGATCCTCATCACTCCGCTCCCCGGGCTGACGACGCTCAAGCCCGGCTCGGCCACGGTGCCGTTCCCGGGGATCAAGCCCGCGATCCTGGACGAGCAGGGCAATCCGGTCCCGCAGGGCCAGGGCGGGTTCCTCACCGTGAAGCACCCGTGGCCTGGCATGTTCCGGACACTCTGGGAAGACGACGAGCGCTACGTCTCCAACTACTTCTCGAAGTACGGGCCCGAGACGTACTTCACCGGCGACGGCGCGAAGCAGGACTCCGACGGCTACTACTGGCTGATGGGGCGGATCGACGACGTCATCAACGTCGCCGGCCATCGACTCTCGACGACCGAGATCGAGTCCACCCTCGTGGAGCACGAGGCCGTCGCGGAGGCCGCGGCCACCGGTGCTGCCGACCCCGAGCGCGGACAGCGCATCGTCTGCTTCGTCCTCCTCAAGGGGGGCTACGAGCCCTCGGACGAGCTTGCAGAGGAGCTGCGGCAGTTCGTCGCGGCGAAGATCGGGAAGATCGCCCGGCCGGCCGCCGTGCTCTTCGGCGACGACCTCCCGAAGACGCGCTCGGGAAAGATCATGCGCCGGCTGCTCAAGGACATCGCCGAAGGCCACGAGCTCGGGGACACGACCACACTCCGCGACGCGGCCGTCGTGGACGACCTGAAGCAGAAGGCCGACGTGGCGCTGGGAAGAGCCGGCTAGGCCGAGTCCAAACCGCGGGCGAAGGCGCGGAAGCGCTCGCGCGCGGCTTCGTCCGGGCCGAGCGGCGTGTCGTCGGCGAGGCCGGGGTCGGCGGCCACGTCATGCGCGACGGCACGGATCTCGTCCTCGACGGCCTTACGGTGCGCGGGATCCGAGAGTAGCTCGTCGATCCAGGTGCGCGAGCCCTCGTTCGTGACGTCGTGATCGACCAGGAGCGAGCCGAGCAGTACTCCGGCGCGCACGTAGGCGAACGTGCGAAAGGCAAGCTGGCGGCGCGGCGAATCGACGAGCGCCGTGATCTCGGGGTCCTCGGCTTGCAGGCGCGCGACGAGCTCTCCGATCGGCTCGTCCACGAGAGGAAGCCAGAAATCCTCCTCGGCCATGCTCGAAGTTTAGGCCGACCTAGCGGCGCGCTGTCCACGCAAGCCGCACGGCGACCACGAGGAGCAGGCAGGCGAAGAGCCGCTCGAGGACGCCTTCGCTGAGCCAGGTGGCCAGTCCGACCCCGCCCGCGACTCCGCCGGCAGAGGCGATCCCGATGACCAGGGCCGGCCGCCAGCGCACGTTGCCGTAGCGGTTCTGCTGCCACGCCCCCACCGCGACGACCGGGATGATCGCCGCGAGCGAGGTCGCCTCCGCAGAAAGGTGCGAGAGCCCGACCACGAGCGAGAGCGTGGGCACGAACAGGACCCCGCCGCCCACGCCGAACATCCCCGAGAGGATCCCGGCGGTGAATCCGAGGACGAGGGCGTAGACGACCGTCATCCGACGAAGAGCCGCGCCGCGACGGCGACGAGCAGGACGCTGAAGAGGATGGTGAGGGTGCGCGTCGGCACCCGTTGCTGCGCCCACGTTCCGAGCAAGGTGCCGAGCATGGCGGGGAAGCCGACCAGCGCCGCGTCGGACCAGCTCACCTCGCCGAGCAGGCCGTAGGCGGCCATCCCGAAGAGCGACGTGATCCCGATCGCCGCGAGCGACGTGCCCGTGGCCCAGCGCGTGGAATAGCCGAGCAGCAGGATGAGGAGCGGCACGACGACGATCCCGCCGCCGACGCCGAAGAGGGCGCTGAAGAACCCGGCCGAGAGCCCGATCGCAGGTAGCGCGACGACCGGGCGGACACTCCAGCTCACGCTCGTATCCTAGTGCGATGGATCTGTTCGCCCCCTTCCGCGAGGCGCCCGCAGAGGCCGCGCTCCTCTTCGACGTGGACGGCACGCTCGCGCCGATCGCACCGCGTCCGGAGCTGGCCCGCGTCCCGGACGAAACCCGTGCCGAGCTCGAGCGCCTGGCCGGCTCCTACCTGCTCGTCGCCTGCATCAGCGGGCGCGCGGGGGATGAGGCGGCGAGGCTCGTGGGCGTGGACGGCATCCGCTACGTCGGAAACCACGGCCTCGAGCTCGACGAGCGCGCCGCGGACCTCGCCGTTCAGATCTCGGAATTCAGGGATTCGGTCGCTTTGCCTGTCGAGGACAAGGGGCTCTCGCTCTCCTACCACTACCGGGGCGCGAAGGACGAGAAACAGGCTCGGTCCGAGCTGGAGGAGATCGCCGAGCGCGCCCGTGCGGAAGGGCTCGATCCCCGGTGGGGCCGCAAGGTACTGGAGATCCGGCCGGCCGTCGCCGCCGACAAGGGAACTGCCGTTCGGGCGCTCCTCGCGGCGGTTCCGGCTCGGCTCGGCCTCTACGCGGGGGACGACACGACCGACCTCGACGCATTCGCAGGGCTCGTCGGCGCGGGCCTCGACCACGCGGTCCGCATCGCCGTGGAATCCGAAGAAGGACCGGCGGCGCTCGCCGCGGGAGCGGACGTGATCGTCGCCGGTCCGGACGAGCTCGGGCGCCTCCTGCGCACGCTCTAGCGTTTGCCGCGGTACGGGGCCCGGTAATACTCGCCTCGTGCGCTTTCGTAAGGGAGCAAAGCTCGATCCGGGCCAGGTCACGGACGCCCGCGGGCGAAGCCTGGGCGGCGGCGGGCTCGCCATGGGCGGCGGCGGGATCGGCATCGTCGTCCTCGTCATCTACCTGCTCGTGTCCGCGCTTTCGGGAGGCGGCGCAAGCCTGCCCGGCCAGCTCGGCCCCCTCGACAACCAGCGCGTCGGCGAGGACTCGAGCCCCTCGCAGGTGTCACAGGAGTGCAAGACCGGCGAGGACGCGAACCAGCGCGAGGACTGCCGCATCGTCGCCGTCGTCAACAGCGTGCAGAAGTTCTGGGACGGCGTCTTCACCGCGAGCGGCGAGAAGTACCAGTACGTCGACACGGTCTTCTTCACGGACCAGGTCGGCACCGGCTGCGGCAACGCCACGTCGGCTGTCGGGCCGTTCTACTGCCCGGCGGACAAGCTCGTCTACATCGACCTCGGCTTCTTCGACGAGCTCTCGCAGTTCGGCGCGGAGGACACGCCGTTCGTCGAGGCCTACGTCATCGCGCACGAGTACGGGCACCACGTTCAGGACATGCTCGGTGTGCTCAACCGGATCGGGAACGACACGCAAGGGCCGGAGAGCCGCGCGGTGCGCTCGGAGCTCCAGGCGGACTGCTACGCGGGCGTGTGGGCCGCACACGCGACCGAGACCGGCCTGATCGTCGGCCTGAACCAGGCGGACATCAACAGCGGACTCGACGCCGCGGCCGCGATCGGCGACGACCGCATCCAGGAGAAGACGCAGGGCCAGGTGAATCCCGAGACGTTCACGCACGGGACGTCCGAGCAGCGCCGCCGTTGGTTCTCGCGCGGCTACGAGACGGGCAAGCCGGCCGAGTGCGACACCTTCACCGGCTCTATCTAGACGCTTCCTGAAGCGCGGCCCAGGCGCGGCGCAGGTCGTCCTCCGTCGTGCGGGCATTGCCGACCGCGAGCCTGAGGACGCGTCGGCCGTCGAGGCGCGTCTGGCTGAGGAACGCCTCGCCGCTTCGGTTCACGCGGTCGAGGATGGCCGCGTTCTCCTCGTCCGAGCCCTCCCGCCGGAAACACACGACAGAGAGGGCATGCGGGGCGGCGATCTCCCAGCCCGGCTCCTCTTCGATCCAGCCCGCGAAGAGCTGCGCGAGGCGCACGTGCTCGCGGATGAGCGCCTGTAGCCCGTCGCGGCCGTAGCAGCGCAACACCGCCCAGAGCTTGAGCCCGCGGAAGCGGCGGCCGAGCGCCGGTCCGTAGTCCTTCAGGTCGGTCACCGTCCCCTCACGCTCCGGCATGTACTCGGGGCTCGCGCTGAACGTGCGGAAGACCACGTCGGGCCGGCGGGTCCAGAAGCAGGAGCAGTCCATCGGCGTGAAGAGCCATTTGTGCGGGTTGATCACGATCGAGTCGGCGAGCTCCGCGCCGTCGAGCGTCCAGCGAAACTCCTCGCACACGGCGGCCGAGCCCGCGTAGGCCGCGTCGAGGTGAAGCCAGGCGCCGGCCTGCTCGCAGAGGGCAGCGATCTCCCGCACAGGGTCGATGGAGGTCGTCGACGTCGTGCCCGCCGTCGGCACAACCGCGGCGGCGCCCTCGATCTGCTCCGCGAGCGCGTCGACGCGCATGCGGTAAGCCTCGTCCACGGGGACGAAGCGGCACTCGAGACCCAGGAGACGCGCGGCCTTCTCGACGGAGAAGTTCGCGTGCTCGGAGGTGAGAACGTGCCCGCTCGGCCGCAGCTCCCGCGCCGCCGCGAGCGCGACGATGGTCGCGGTCGAGGCCGTGTCGTCGATGTGGCCGTGCAGACCTTCGGGGAGCCCGAGGAGCTGCGCCAGCCAGTCCAGCGCCAGCTCTTCCACCTCGGTCGCGGCGGGAGACGTCGTCCAGAGCATCGCGTTCACGTTCAACGCGGCGACGATGAGCTCGGCG
>JAICVP010000135.1 GCA_025935275.1 Thermoleophilia bacterium | reverse complement strand
GGCCCTGGCGCGCTCCTGGAGCCGCCTCGGGCATGAGGTCGTGGTCTTCTGCCAGGAGCCCCATCCCGAGGAGTACGATTTGGGCGGCGCAAAGGTCGTACGACCGGAGCTCGACGGGCCGCTGCCGGTCTTCGTGCTCGACCGCTACGAGGATCTGGAGGCCCGCTATCTGCAGGATCTGAGCCGGAGCGAGCGCGAGCACTTCGTCGAGCAGAACGCAGCCGCTCTGCGCGAGCATCTCCCGGCCGACTTCCTGCTGGTGAACCACGTGCTGCTCGGCGCGCCCGTGGGCGTCGCCACCGGGATGCCGTTCACGGTGAAGGCGCACGGGTCGGAGCTCGAGTTTTCCATGCGCGGGAACGAAGAGCTCTGCGCCTGGGCGCGCGACGGTCTCGCCGGGGCGAACCAGGTGCTCGCCGGCTCCGAGCACATCCGGGCGGTCCTCGAGGAGGTGGTGGGCTGGACGGAGCAGGTGCGTGTCGTCCCGCCGGGCGTGGACATCGAGGAGCTCAGGCCAGAGCCTCGGGACGAGGCGCTCGCCGGGCTCCTGGAGGAGGCCCGGCGCGACCCGGCGCCGAGCTCCGAGCGCGTCCCGGATGCCGGCAACGCCGACCGGCTCGCCGATTTCCTCTCCGGCGACGGGCCCACCGTGGTGTACGTCGGCAAGCTCAGCGAGGAGAAAGGCGTGCACCTTCTGCTCGAGGCCCTCGAGCACGTGGATGCGCGCGCCGTCGTGGTCGGTTTCGGGCCGGCGCGGGAGGAGTTGGAGCGCGCAGCCGGCGAGCGCGTGCTCTTCACCGGAGCTCTGGAGCACCGCCACCTTCGCCATCTCTGGCCTCTCGCGGACGTCAGCGTCACGCCCTCGGTCTTCCCGGAGGCCTTCGGGATGGTCGCCGCCGAGGCCGCGGCATGCGGTTCGCCGCCCCTCGTCGCGCGGCATTCCGGGCTCGCCGAGGTGGCCGAGGGGCTCGAGGCGGCGTATCCCGATGAGCTCCGGACGCTCGCGTCGTTCGCGCCGGGCGACGTCGGCGACCTCGCCGCGAAGCTCGACGCCATCCTCTCGCTGCCGCATGCCGAGTGGGCTCGGTTGTCCGCTGCAGCGCGCGCCGCCGCGGTCGAGCGCTGGAGCTGGGAGACGATTGGGGCTCTGATACTTTCGCCGCGTGGGTGAGGCCCAGAAGCTCAGTCCCGAGGAACAGATCCGCGAGGCGCGCGAGGGCTTCGAGTCGGGCCAGGATTTCACGGTCGCGGTCGAGGAGGAGTTCGCGATCCTCGATCCCGAGAACCTCGGGCTCATCAATCGCTTCGAGGACTTCCAGGCCGCCGCGCAGGGCACCGAGGTCGAAGAGCATCTCGTCGGCGAGCTGATCGCCTCGGAGGTCGAGGTACGCACGGGACGGTGCGAGAGCTTTCCCGAGGCCGCGACTGTCATGGCCGAGCGCCGACGGCAGCTACTCGAGCTCGCGGGGCGCCTGGACCTCGCCCTCTGCGCGACGGGCACGCATCCGTGGAGCCCCTGGCAGGAGCAGCGGATCATCGACACGCCGCACTACCGGCGAAACGACGAGATTCTCCGCTACGTCGTCTGGCGCAACAACACCTTCGGCCTCCATGTGCACGTCGGCATCAAGGGGGCCGACCGGGCGATCCTCGTCACGAACGCGCTCCGCGGCTTCCTCCCGGAGCTTTTGGCCTACTCGGGGAGCTCGCCCTTCGTGGAAGGCACCTTCACCTATCTGCACTCCGCCCGCACCGAGGTCTTCACCCGCATGTTCCCGCGCTGCGGCGTCCCCGACGCCTTTCGCGACTGGGCCGAGTACGAGGACTACGTCCGCTTTCTCTACGACACGAGGTCGATCACCGAGCACACGCAGCTCTGGTGGAGCGTGCGACCGCACCTGGCCTTTCCGACCGTCGAGCTGCGGATCTGCGACGGGCAGCCCGAGCTCGGGGAGTCGCAGGCGCTCGCCGCGCTCATGTACGCCCTGACCGCCCGGATCGCCCGTGCGATCGACGAGGGGGAGGAGCTGCCCGACCACCCGCACCGTCTGATCGAGGAGAACCTGTGGCGGGCGATCCGCTACGGCCTCTCCGGCGAGCTGATCGACCTCGCGAAGGGCGAAGTCCTACCTGCGCGGGCACGGATCGAGCAGCTCCTCGAGTGGACGATGCCGGTGGCCGAGGAGCTCGGAGTCGCGTCATTTCTGACCCTGCCTGCCGAGACCCCGGCCGAGCGGCAGATAGCGAAGCACGAGGCCGGGCAGAGCATGGAGGAGATCTACGCCGAGGAGGTGTTGGAAGCCGTCCATGTCTGAGCACGTGAACGAAGAGGAGCTCGCGCAGCAGCTGGCCGAGGAGCTGCGGCGCCTGCGGGTCGAGGACGTCCTCATCCAGACGCTGATCACGATCTCCTCGATCGGGTATCGCCGTCTCGGGCTGACCGAGGACACCAAGGACGACCGCGACCTCCAGCAGGCGAAGCTCGCCATCGACACGATGACCTCCCTAACGCCCGTCCTCGAGAGCGTCGTCCCCGACGATCTGATTCGCGACTTCAACCAGTCGGTCGCCAGCTTGCAACTTGCCTACGCGCAGGCCGCCGGCGAAGGGGCGGATGGCGAGGGCTGAGATCGGGGTCTTCGGAGGCTCGGGCTTCTACTCGTTCCTCGAAGACGTCGAGCAGGTCGAGGTGGAGACGCCGTACGGGAAGCCGTCGGCGCCCTTCACCATCGGGGAGATCGGGGGCAAGACCGTCGCCTTCCTCCCGCGCCACGGCGTGAACCACGAGCTGCCCCCGCACGCGATCCCCTACCGGGCGAACGTGTGGGGGATGAAGGAGCTCGGCGTGCGGCGCATCATCGGGCCGAACGCCTCCGGGGCGCTGAAGGCCGAGCTGGAGCTCGGCGAGTTCGTCGTCTGCGACCAGTTCGTCGACCGGACGAGCGGGCGCAGGGACACGTTCTACGACGGCCCCGAGACGACGCACGTCTCGGCTGCCGATCCGTTCTGCCCGGACCTGCGCAGCCTGCTGGTGGACACCGCGCGCGAGCTCCGCATCAAGGCGCGCGACGGCGGCACGGTGGTGGTCATCCAGGGACCGCGCTTCTCGAGCCGCGCCGAGTCGAAGTGGTTCCAGGACATGGGCTGGGACACCATCAACATGACCGCATATCCCGAGAGCTATCTCGCCCGCGAGCTCGAGCTCTGCTACGCCAACATCTCCATGGTCACCGACCACGACGTCGGCGTCGAAGGGGCGGAGCCCGTTTCCCACGAGCAAGTCGTGACGGTGTTCAACCGCAACAACGAGCGCTTGCGCGAGCTGCTCTTCGCGGCCATCCCGAAGATTCCGCCGCAGCCCGACGAGCATCTCTGCTCCACGGCGCTGCGCGGCGCGCGGATGTGAACCTGTGATAGAAATGGCGCGGCCGGATCCGGCATCAGTTGCCGGATCTGCGCGGTCCAGGCCCTGACTTCGTGACTGACTTCTTCCAGAACCACAGCGTCCTGTTCGCCCTGCTCTGTGCCGGTGTCGGCATCGGCTGGGGCGCGGCACTGACCGTCCGGATCCTCAAGCTCCCGGCCGGGACGGAGCGGATGCAGGAGATCGCCCGCGCGGTGCAGGAGGGCGCGTCGGCGTACCTGCGACGCCAGTACCTGACGATCGCGGGGGTCGCCGTGGCGATCTTCATCGGCATCGGGCTCTGGAACGATCTCGGCTGGTACACCGCCTTCGGCTTCCTCATCGGCGCCGTGCTCTCGGCCGCTGCGGGCTTCATCGGCATGAACGTCGCCGTGCGCGCGAACGTGCGCACCGCGGAGGCCGCGCGCGGCGGGGTCAAGCCGGCTCTGGCCGTCGCGTTCGGCGCGGGGTCGGTGACGGGGCTGCTCGTCGTCGGGCTCGGCCTGCTCGGCGTCGCGGCCTACTACGGGATCCTCACGGGCTGGTTCGACCAGGGGCCGGACGAGGCGACGAAGAACCTCATCGGCCTCGCCTTCGGCGGCTCGCTCATCTCCGTGTTCGCGCGCCTCGGCGGCGGCATCTACACGAAGGCCGCGGATGTCGGCGCCGACCTCGTCGGCAAGGTCGAGGCCGGAATCCCCGAGGACGATCCGCGCAACCCGGCCGTGATTGCGGACAACGTGGGCGACAACGTCGGCGACTGCGCCGGCATGGCGGCCGACCTGTTCGAGACCTATGCCGTGACGGCAGTCGCGGTCATGTTCCTCGGCGCGATCAACTTCCCGTCCTCGGGAGTGGTCGTCTACCCGCTCGCGCTCGGCGGGGTCGGAGTGATCGCGTCCGTGATCGGCACGTTCTTCGCGCGCATCGGGCGCACGGGCTCGATCATGAACGCGCTCTACAAGGCCGTGGCGGTGTCGACGATTCTCTCCGCGATCGGCTTCATCCCCGTCACGCTCGCCTTCGACGGCGGCAAGTACGACTTCTGGGAGCTGTACGGCTGCGCGCTGATCGGCCTCGCAGTCACCTTCCTGCTCGTGGCGATCACGGAGTTCTACACAGGCACGCGCTGGCTCCCCGTGAAGGGAATCTCGCGCGCCTCGACGACCGGGCATGCCACGAACATCATCGAAGGCCTGGCTATCGGAATGCAGGCGACCGCGCTTCCCATCCTGGTCATTGCGGCCGGGATCGTGGGCGCCGCCGGCCTAGCGGGCCTCTACGGGATCGGCGTCGCTGTCATGGCCCAGCTTTCCATGACAGGCATGATCGTCGCACTCGACGCGTACGGCCCCGTCACCGACAACGCCGGCGGGATCGCCGAGATGGCCGACCTTCCGGAAGAGGTGCGCGGCGTCACCGACCCCCTCGACGCGGTCGGCAATACGACGAAGGCGGTCACGAAGGGCTACGCGATCGGCTCGGCCGGGCTCGCCGCCCTCGTCCTCTTCGACGGCTTCACCTCGGAGCTCTCCAACCAGGGCATCAACCCCACCTTCGACCTTTCGGACTCCTGGGTGATCGCGGGCCTCTTCATCGGAGGTCTCATGCCGTTCCTCTTCGCCTCTCTCGCCATGCAGGCCGTCGGCCGCGTCGGCGCGCAGGTCGTGGAGGAGGTGCGGCGTCAGTTCCGCGAGATTCCCGGGATCATGGAAGGCACCGGCCGGCCCGAGTACGGGCGCACGGTCAACATCGTCACGGGCGAGGCGATCAAGAAGATGATGCTGCCCGCCGCGATTCCGGTCTTCTTCCCGATCGTGGCCGGGATCATCAAGCCCGAGCTCGTCGGCGGCCTGCTCATCGGGACGATCGTCACCGGGATCTTCCTCGCCATCGCGATGACCTCCGGCGGCGGTGCGTGGGACAACGCCAAGAAGCTCATCGAGGATGGCGCCTACGGCGGGAAGGGCTCAGAGGCCCACGCTGCGGCGGTCACGGGCGACACCGTCGGCGATCCCTACAAGGACACCGCCGGCCCCGCGATCAACCCGATGATCAAGATCACCAACATCGTCGCGATCCTGATCATCCCGCTCATCGCCGCCATCCACGGCTGAGCCGCAGTAGCTAGCCGGTTCGGCGGCGGCGGACCTGCGGGCCCTGGTGGCCGAGCGCCGCATACGCGAGCGCCTGCAGGGAGTCGTTCAGCGTCGAGAGCTCGTGTGCGATCCGGAGGAGACCCTCGCCATGGTCGAGGCGCTTGTTCAGCGCGTGCAGCTCGGCGGTGAGCCCGTCGAGCCGCTCGAGGATCGCGTCCAGCTGCCGGTCGTCAAGATTCTTCGCGTCCACTCTCACTGATCCTAACGAGGTCCTCGCGACTCTCCGCGACGGCAGTATCGGAT
>JAICVP010000089.1 GCA_025935275.1 Thermoleophilia bacterium | reverse complement strand
GGCTCCGCCGGGCGAAGGCGGTTCCGAGGAGGAGCTTCGCGACCTGCGCTACTCCTTCGCCACCGATCGGCTCCGCGCCACGGGGCACACGGCGTCCGACCAGGTCGAGACCGTCCTCTACCGGCTCGCGGCGAGCGGGACAACGACAGGAATCCGGACGAAGCGCGAAGACGGCGTCGTCAGGCCGCTCCTGACGGTGTGGCGCGACGAGACGGAGGCGTACTGCCGGGCCGAAGGGCTCGAGTTCCGCCTGGACTCGACGAACGACGACACGCTGCGGGGCCTCATTCGCCGCGAGATCCTGCCCGCGCTCCGCCGGCTGCATCCGGCCGCCGAGGAGAACGTCCTGCGCGCCGCTGAACCGGCCCCGGGGCTCCCTAGGCCGATCGAGAGAGCGCTGTTAGAGTTGCTCGGCTCGCGGGCAGGTGCCAAGCGAGTCGATCTAGGTGAGGGCCGGGTGGCGGTAAGGGAATACGGGAGCGTCTGGCTCGAGCGAGCGCCGGTCCGGCTGGACGGGCCGATCTCCTGGGGCCCCTGGCGCCTGCGGCCGAACCGCGACGGCCTGTGGGTGCGGTCGTGGCGGGCCGGTGACCGGCTCGCCTCGCGCGGCAAGAAAATCCAGGACCTCTTCGTCGACGCGAAGGTGCCGCGCTCCGAGCGCGAGGCCTGGCCACTGGTGGTCAAGGGCGACGAGGTGGTCGTCGTCCCGGGGATCGCAGCGGCGCCGGGCTGGGAGGACGCAGTGCGAGAGGAGCGCGAGTGAGCCAGGTGAACGAGCTCGCCTCCGCCGTGAGCGAGGTGCTCATCGACGAGGAGACACTGCACGGCCGGATCGCCGAGCTCGGCGCGCAGATCGCGGACGACTACCGCGGCGAAGACCTGCTCCTCATCGGCGTCCTCAAGGGCGCGATCTTCTTCATGGCCGATCTCATGCGGTCGATCGACATCCCGTGCGAGGTCGATTTCATGGCGATCTCGAGCTACGGGGCCGGAATCGACTCCTCCGGGGTGGTCCGGATCCTCAAGGATCTCGACGTTTCGATCGAAGGTAGAAACGTGCTCGTCGTCGAAGACATCATCGATTCCGGACTGACCCTCTCCTACCTGCTCCGCAACCTGGAGGCCCGTGAGCCTGCTTCCCTCGAGGTCTGTGCGCTCTTGACCAAGCCAGAACGCCGTGAGAACGATGTCTCGTGCCGCTACGTGGGCTTCGAGATCCCGAACCGCTTCGTCATCGGGTACGGCCTCGACTTCGCCGAGCGGTACCGAAATCTGCCCTTCGTGGGCGTCCTCAGGGACGAGCTCGCCGCGCAGGCGGAGGACACGGTCTGAAGAACCGGAACGTTCGCTGTAACGAATATCCAGGCTGCTACCGTTAACGCACTAGAGGAATCCCCTTGAACCGTTTCTTTCGCAGCGCACTCTTCCCCCTGATCGTCATCGTCCTCCTGGTCTTCCTGGCCTCGCGGACGCTCCTGCCCGGAGGGTCGAGCGACACCCAGAAGATGACCTACAGCGGGTTGATCGCGATGGTGGAGGACAACCCGACCGCGATCGAGAGCGTCCTCTTCGTTCCGAAGAACCGCGAGATCCAGGCCGAACTGACCAACGGGAAGAACGTCAAGGTCAATTATCCGACCGACCAGTCGCAGTTCGCCTTCCAGGAGAAGCTCCAGGAAGCGTCGACGCCGATCCCGTTCGACTCGAAGGGCACCGGCAACTCCGCGTGGTGGAACATCCTCACCTACCTGCTGCCGTTCCTCCTCTTCTTCGGCTTCTGGATCTTCCTGATGAACCAGGTGCAGGGCGGCGGCTCGAAGGTGATGAGTTTCGGCAAGTCGCGTGCGAAGCGCATGGCGCCCGACTCGCCGAAGATCGGTTTCAAGGACGTCGCCGGCGTCGACGAGGCGGTCGAAGAGCTCCACGAGATCAAGGAGTTCCTCGAGAACCCCAAGAAGTTCCAGGCGCTCGGCGCGCGGATCCCGAAGGGCGTGCTGCTCTACGGGCCGCCCGGCACCGGCAAGACGCTGCTCGCGCGCTCGGTGGCCGGCGAGGCCGGCGTGCCGTTCTTCTCCATCTCGGGCTCCGACTTCGTCGAGATGTTCGTGGGCGTCGGCGCCTCGCGCGTGCGCGACCTCTTCGAGCAGGCCAAGCAGGCGAGCCCCTGCATCATCTTCATGGACGAGATCGACGCCGTCGGCCGGCACCGTGGCGCGGGCCTCGGCGGCGGCCACGACGAGCGCGAGCAGACGCTGAACCAGCTCCTCGTCGAGATGGACGGCTTCGAGATGAAGGACAACATCATCCTCATCGCCGCCACGAACCGGCCCGACATTCTCGACCCCGCGCTCCTGCGGCCCGGGCGCTTCGACCGGCAGATCGTGGTCGACCGCCCCGACCGGAACGGCCGCAAGAAGATTCTCGAGGTGCACACGAAGGGTAAGCCGATCGACACCACGATCGATCTCGACACGCTCGCAGCCGGGACGCCCGGCTTCACGGGCGCCGACCTCGCGAACCTCGTCAACGAGGCAGCGCTCCTCGCAGCGCGCCGCGGCAAGAAGACCATCGGCGAGACCGAGCTCGAGGAAGGGATCATGCGCGTGATCGCTGGCCCGGAGAAGAAGACGCGTCTCCTCTCCGAGCACGAGCGCAACGTGACCGCCTACCACGAGATGGGCCACGCCCTCGTCGGCCACTACCTGCCGAACTGCGACCCCGTGCACAAGATCTCGATCATCAGCCGCGGCGCAGCCCTCGGCTACACGATCTCGCTTCCGTCCGAGGACAAGTTCCTGACCACGAAGTCGGCGCTCATGGATCAGATGGCCATGACCCTCGGGGGGCGCGCCGCCGAGGAGCTCGTCTTCAACGAGGTCACGACGGGCGCCGCCAACGATCTCGAGAAGGTCACGAGCTCGGCGAAGCACATGATCATGCGCTACGGCATGAGCGAGAAGCTCGGCCCGCGCGTCCTCGGCCGCAACCACGACATGCCGTTCCTCGGCCGCGACATGGGCGCCGAGCCGGACTACTCCGAGGAAATCGCGCGCGAGATCGACGACGAGATCCGCCGCGTGATCGAGGAGTCGCACGAGCGCGCGCTCAGCGTCCTCCGCGAGCACATGGACGACCTCCACCAGATCTCCAAGCTCCTCATCGAGCGCGAGACGATCGACAAGGATCAGTTCGAGCGCCTCCTCGCCGGCGAGTCCCCGGAGACGGTGTTCCCGGACGAGACGCCGAGCGCTCCCGCCGAGACCGACTCCCCGAAGCCGCGCACGGAGCCCAAGCCGCGGCCCTTCCCGCTTCCCGGCGCGACGATGCAGCCCCCGCCGGAGCCGGCTGAGAGCTAGCGCCTAGCTAGCGGCCGAAGAATCTGCGGCGTCGCCTCGCCGTAGGCGGGTGAGGCACCGGTTCGCCCGCGACGATCGCCGCGGGCGCCTCCTCGGTGAGGAAGTGCGCGAGCTCGTCGTTCGGGAGGGCCTCCACGGCGCCGGCTAACCCGACCTCTCTGACTTCGGGTGTGTGCGCGTCGCTCGCAAGCAGGTGGGCGTGGCCGGCTTCGATCAGATCCTCCGCGGCTTTTCGCGAGCTTCGGCCGATTCGTCCCTCGAGCGAAGCCGCGGTCACCTGCACGAGACCTCCCCGCCCCACGAACGGCGCGAGGCGGCGTGGGTCTGCCTGGACCTCACGATTTCGCTCGGGATGGGCGAGGATCGGCACGATTCCGGTGAGGGCGAGGTCGAAAAGCTTTTGCTCGAGGTCGAGCGGCCAGCCCGTGTACGGGAACTCCACGAGGAGATACCTGCCGCCCTGGGCGATCGTGAACCGCCGGAGGTCGTCCGGGCCGAGCTGTCGCATCGCATCCAGGTCGATCTCCCCTCCGTGCAGGATCTCGACCGGGATTCGCTGCTCTGCGAAATCCACCCGAAGAGTCTCGACCCCAGCTTCCATCCGGTCAGGGGTCGTGGGGTAGTCGGCGCGAACGTGGGGTGTCGCCGCGATCGCGGTGATTCCCTCGCTCGCCGCGCGGCGGGCGAGCTGGCGGCTGTCGTCGATCGTCCGGGCGCCGTCGTCGACCCCCGGGAGCACGTGCGAATGGAGGTCGATCACTCTGGCAGGATAGAGCTCCGGTGAAGGAGTCCATCCATGAGCTGCTGCCCCGCCCGAGTGTCATGGGCGTGGTCAACGTGACGCCCGATTCCTTCTCCGACGGCGGCGCATTTCTCCATCCGCAGGCGGCGATCGCGGAGGCGCGCGGGATGCTGGACGAAGGCGCGGCGATCATCGACATCGGCGGTGAGTCCACCCGCCCCGGCGCCGAGAGCGTCTCCTTGGACGAGGAGCTTCGCCGCGTCGAGCCGGTGCTCGCCGCACTCCCGGATGCGCCGGTCTCGATCGACACGTCGAAGGCCGAGGTCGCGCGGGTGGCGCTCGCAGCCGGCGCGGTGCTCGTGAACGACGTCACTGCGCTTCGCGGCGATCCCGAGCTTGCGGGCGTGGTGGCCGATTCGGATGCCTGCCTCTGCCTCATGCACATGCTCGGCGAGCCGCGCACGATGCAGGACGACCCCCGCTACGACGACGTCGTCTCCGACGTGAAGGCCTTCCTGGAGGAGCGTCTGGAGTTTGCGACCGCGGTCGGCATCGGCGAGGAGCGAATCTGCCTCGATCCCGGAATCGGCTTCGGGAAGACGGTGGCGCACAACCTCGAGCTTCTGGCGCGACTGGATGAGATCGTGGCGCTTGGCCGCCCTGTGCTCGTCGGTGCTTCCCGGAAGCGGTTCCTCGGGCGGCTCCTGGGCGACGACGAAGCCCTCACGGGCCCCGTGTCCGCCGGCGTGGCGGTCGCGGTTCTCGCCTACGAGCGCGGCGCGTCGCTCTTCCGCGTGCACGACGTGCGCGAGCACGTCGAGGCCCTTGCGGCCGCGCACGCCCTGGAGGTGCGCGCATGAGCCAGATGGAGATCGAGATCGACGGCCTCGAGCTGCGAGGCTTTCACGGTGCAACCGCCGAGGAGCAGGAGGCGGGGCAGCTCTTCCTCTTCGACGTGTGGCTCGTGGCTCACGACGCAGGCGTCCGCACCGACCGACTCGACGACACGATCGACTACACACAGGTCGTCGCGTGCATCCGCGAGATCTCGGACGGCCACCGGTTCAACCTGATCGAGGCGCTCGCCGCCGCCATCGCGGATGCGATCGTGGAGCGATTCGACGTCTCACGCGTGCGCGTGCGCGTCAGGAAGCCCGAGGTGCAGCTAGAAGCGCCCGCGTCCTACAGCGCGGCGACGATCGAGCGCTCCCGACGTTAGGGGAAGACCAGGTCGAGCTGGTAGTTCTGCGTCGGGGAGTCGTCCTGCGGCTTCCCAGAGCACGAGAAGAGCGGAGCGCGCTGATCGGTGAAGCACTGCGTAAAGCGCGTGCTCGCGTTGGTGACCACGATGACCACCTTGGCCACACTGCTGTCGAACGGCACACCGGCCAGGCTCCCGTCTCCGTCCACATCGAGTGGGATCTCTTGCTCAACGGGCTCGGGGTCGCCTACATCGAACCTCAGCACCGTAGCGCGTGGGCTCGTGATAGCTGTGGGGAAGTCCACGTCGATGTCCAGCGTCGTTGCGCCTGCCCCAGGCTTGAAGAACCAGTAGTCGTTCGACATGTGCGTCATCTTCAAGTCCGCTGGGCCCGAGGATCCGCCGGGGACGGTGTTGAGTGTGTAGCTCTGACCGGCGCGCGTGTTGAAAGCCGTGCCGTCCTTGTACCAAGCGGCCGGCGCAGCGTTCGCAACACCAAACTGGCGGAAGAGTGAGGGAAAATTCTCGCCGTGGTCGTCGAGGAAGGTCTCGATTGCCTCCGTCGAGTACTCGGCCCCATCGATCGTTCCGGGGATTGCCTTTGCATCCACCCAGATCTCGTGCACGAATGACGGGCTGGGCGCGCTGGGCGCTGGATGCACGCTGGGAGAGCTGAAGTACTCGGCGAGGAAGCGGAAGAAGATCCACGAGCCGTACTGGGTGCCGTCGAAGACCTGTCTCGAGTTTCCCCAGCGGTCAATCGGACGGTGTGGGTTGTCCTTGCTGAGTGGGCTCAGGGGAAAGTACTGGTAGTTGTCATGGATCCCGGGGTAGACGTCCGCTTCCATGTTGGTGGCGGTGGCTTCGAGGAACCAGGGGTCTTCGAAGAAGTCATATTTGAATTGGATCGCGTGGTTGAACTCGTGCGCGGCGGTCACCTTGAGCGCGGCCAGGCCGGTCGCAGCTCCGCCGAACTGCCTCTTCGAGAAGTCGTCGTCGAAGACGCAGTAGCCGGAGACGTCGTTGCGCACCTGGAGTCTCGGGTCATCACTCGTGCAGTAGCCGTAGAGGCCCTGGCGGCCGACGTCCTGGATGAAGATGTCGATGTTCGCGTTCGGATTTCCGCCCCGATGGGATCCCGAGTTGCCATCGGCCTTGGGCGGGCCGTAGCCGAACGCGGTCACTTCCTTGTTCCAGACGAAGTTCATGACCGACTTCACCTTGTCGATCCAGTCCGGGATGTGGTTCTTAGGGTTTCGGTCGCGAAGCGAGGGTGCGTCGCGCGTGCTTCGTACCCAGTGGACGCAGAAGTTCGTGAAGCACTTGTGGCGGAAGTCGCCCTTTGGCGCCGTGTAGTTCCCGTTGCCGGCATCGGTCGGCCGCGCCAGAATCGCCTCTGCAAGACGGCGATCCGCTGGCGAGAGTTGACGCACCGACGCCGCGAGGTTACGAAGCAGTGCCGTTCCGCCGCGTGGGTCGACTTTCCCGTGAAGCCGATAGCTCGGATCGGCGAGATGCGGCCGGAAAACCGCGAGCGCGCGCTGCAAGGCGACCTCGGGCCGCGGCAGCGCCGCGCGCCCATGAGCGCTTCCCGCGCTTGCGCTTCCCACCGCGGTCAGAGCGACGGCGAAGACAAGTATGACCCCGGCGAGCTTGCGCACTGCGACTGATCAAAGCATGGCCATCGGCCGCTGACTAGGGTGATCTTTCGTGCGCGCCTACGTCGGCCTCGGTTCCAATCTCGGCGAGCGGGAGGCAACTCTCAGGCAGGCTTTGGAAGCACTCGGAAGCATAGATGGGATCGAAGTCGTGGCCGTCTCGTCCTTCCGCGAGACCGACCCGGTCGGGATGGTCGACCAGCCGCGGTTCGTGAACGCGGCGGCCGCCCTCGAGACGACCCTCGGCCCGCGAGAGTTGCTCGAGAGCCTGCTCGAGGTCGAGCGCGGCCTCGGCCGGGATCGCAATCGCGAGGAGCGCTGGGGCCCGCGGACGATCGACCTCGACCTCCTGCTCTACGGGGACGAGACCGTCGCGGAGCCGGGTCTGGTGATTCCCCACCCGCGGCTCGCCGAGCGCGCGTTCGTCCTCCAGCCGCTGCTGGAGCTCGATCCGGGGCTTCGTCTGCCGGATGGGCGCCCCCTGCGGGATCTGCTGGGCCCGGAGCTAGAATGAGCGTATGTCCCACCTCGACGAGCTCGACGAATACGAGGCAAAGCTCGAGCTGCGGCTGAAGAAGGAGTATTCCGACGTCTTCGGCCTCTTCCGCTTCTGCGTCGTCACCCAGGACTCGACGTACCTCTGCAACCGGCACGAGCTGCGTGTGCTCCCGCAGACGAGCTATCCGTTCTTCCACCTGACCATGGAGGACGTCTGGGTGTGGGACAAGAATCGCCCCATGCGCATGATCCCGCGCGCCGAGGTCTACACCTCGAGCGACGTGACCATCGAGGAGCTGCGCGGCGAGGGCGAGGAGCCGACCCTCACGCCCGAGGCTCTGGCCGAGAAGCTCGGCGAGACCCTCTCGGGCGACGACGACATCTCCTAGGAAGGGCCTGACCCATGTTGCTGGCCGTGGACGTCGGCAACACGCAGACGGTGCTCGGGATCTACGACGGCGACGAGCTGGTCGAGCACTGGCGTGTCGCCACCGAGTCGGAGCGCACCGGCGACGAGATCGCTGCGCTCGTCGTGCGCCTCCTCGAGCTGCGCGACCTGGGCTTCGAGGACGTGGACGGTGTCGC
>JAICVP010000204.1 GCA_025935275.1 Thermoleophilia bacterium | reverse complement strand
TTCGTCGGCGCGGCGAGCGCAACGGCGCTGCTCGCGCGGGCGGCGGCCGGGGACATGTATCCGCCGAGCCGCCGGGCGCGCGGCATCTCGTTCGTCCTGTTCGGGGCGGTCTTCGGCGCGATCCTCGGGCCGACGGTCTTCAGCCCGCTCCTGGCCGGCAAGGACCTCGATGCAGACGCTCTCGTGCTTCCCTGGCTCGCCGCGTCGGCCTTCATGCTGGTCGGTCTCGTTCTCGTCGCCTCCGTGCGGCCGGACCCGAGCAAGATCGCACTCATGCTCGGCGGAGCCGACCGGGCCGAGGCGCCGGCGGAGAAGCCGGCCGAGCTCGCCGTGATCCTCCGCAGGCCGGGCGTCCTTCCATCGATGGTCGCCGCGATGGCGAGCTTCTCGACGATGGTCGGGATCATGACCCTGACCGGCGTCGTCGTCGTCGACCGGGGCCATGCCGCAGAGGTCGTCTTCCCGATCATCGGGGCACACGTGGTCGGCATGTACGCGCTCGTCATCGTCGTCGGCGACCTCATCGACCGCATCGGGAGGACGCGCGCGCTCGTCGGCGGGCTTGTGCTGATGGCGGCCTCGTCGATCGCCCTCGTCTGGCTCACGAGCGTGGCGACGATCGCCCTCGTGCTCTTCACGCTCGGCCTGGGCTGGAGCTTCTCCTTCGTGGCGGCGACCGCGCAGCTCGCCGACTGCACGAGCCCGGCCGAGCGCGGCAAGGTCCTGGGCCTCAACGATCTTCTTTCCGGCCTGACCGGAGCTTCGCTCGTGCTCATCGGGGGCTTCGCCCTCGACGCCGTCGGAGTCGCGGCGCTGGCCCTCGGCGGCCTGGCGATCGCTCTGGCCCCCGCAGGCTGGATCGTCCGCTATTCCCTGCGCGTTCGGGCAGCCGAGCTCGCGCCGTCCGCGGTGGACTGACGGCTGGTACAATCGGCCCTCGGCGGACGCCCGGTCCGCCGATTTTCTGTGTGTGATGAAGACCTATAGCGCCAAAGCGAGCGAGATCGAGCGGCAGTGGTACGTCGTCGACGCCGAGGGTCAGACCCTTGGCCGGCTGGCGACCCGGATCGCGGACACCCTGCGCGGCAAGCGCAAGGCCGAGTTCACGCCCCACGTCGACACGGGCGACTTTGTCGTCGTCGTGAACGCGGAGAAGATCTCCGTTACCGGCAACAAGCGCGAGGCGAAGATGTACTACCGCCATTCAGGCTATCCGGGTGGGCTGCGCAGCCGCACCCTTGGCGAGCAGCTCGAGCGGCGCCCGACCGAGGTCATCCGGGCCGCGGTGAAGGGGATGCTTCCCCGCAACCGCCTCGCTCGCCAGCAGCTGACGAAGCTGAAGGTGTACGCCGGCCCCGAGCATCCGCACGCCGCCCAGAATCCGCAACCCCTGCCCGAGTCGTGAGCCAGATCGCGCAATACCAGGGCACCGGGAAGCGGAAGACCTCCGTGGCCCGCGTGATCCTGCGCCCGGGGGACGGGTCGACCTGGATCAACGGGCGGACCATCGAGGAATACTTCCCGCGCCAGGTTCTGCAGGCGCTTGCGACCGCGCCCCTTCGGGTTGCCGGTGTCGAGGGCAAGTTCGACCTCCGCGCGCGGTTGCACGGCGGCGGCCCGACCGGCCAGGCGGGCGCGCTGCGCCACGGCATCGCCAGGGCTCTCGTCGAAGCCGACCCCGAGCTTCGCACCGTCCTCAAGCGCGAGGGCTTCCTGACGCGCGACGCGCGTGTCGTCGAGCGCAAGAAGGCCGGTCTGCACAAGGCGCGCAAGGCGCCGCAGTTCTCCAAGCGCTAGACCTTGCCGCGGCGATACTTCGGGACCGACGGGGTCCGGGGGGTGGTCGGCCAGGGGCTGACCGCAGAGCTCGTCCAGCGGCTCGGCGCCGCCTATGCCGCGTGGAGCGGCGGGGAGTCCGTGCTCGTCGGGCGGGACACCCGCGCGTCCGGCCCTGAGCTCGAGCGCGCGCTCGCCGCGGGCCTCGCTCTCGGCGGAGCTCGCGCGATGTCGGGCGGCGTCCTCCCGACTCCGGCCGTGGCGCTCCTCGCTGAGGAGTCCGGCGCCGTCATCTCGGCCTCCCACAACCCGCCCGAGTACAACGGCGTCAAGTTCTTTCACGGCGGTTGGAAGCTCGAGGATGAGGAGGAGGAGGCGATCGAGGCGCTGTTGCAGGGGGGCGGTGAAGGAAGCACCGAGCCTCCGGCGGAGTCCGAGGGCGGAACGGAGTACGCCGATCGTTACGTCGCGCTTGTCGGCGAGCGGTTCGGATCGGCGCTGGACGGCCTCAGGGTGGCGGTCGACTGCGCGAACGGCGCGATGTTCGAGGTCGGCCCGCGGGTGTTAGAGGGGCTCGGTGCGCACGTTGTCACAATAGGAAACAGACCGGACGGCACGAACATCAACGTCGGCTGCGGGGCGACGGACCTGCGCCTCCTCGCAGAGACGGTGCGTGCCGGAGAGTTCGACCTGGGCGTCGCATTCGACGGCGACGGAGACCGCATGCTGGCGGTCGACGCGGAAGGAGGCGAGCTGGACGGCGACGAGATCCTGGCCGTGGTCGCCCTTCACCTCGCCGTCGACGTCGTTGCGGTGACGGAGATGACCAACCTGGGCTTCCACCGGCTCATGGCGGAGCAAGGGATCCGCGTCGTGACGACCGCGGTGGGAGACCGCTACGTTCTCGAGGCCCTGCGCCGAGAGGGAGGAAAACTCGGGGGCGAGCAGTCCGGACACATCATGTACCTCGAGGGGCACACGACCGGGGACGGGCTCGTCGGCGCCCTGCTCCTCTGCCGCGCGCTGCGCGAGAGCGGCAGCAGGCTCCGCGAGCTGGCGGGCCGGATGACGAAGCTGCCGCAGGCCAGGGCCGACGTCCACGTGCGCTCGAAGGAGGTTCCTACAGCGCTTCGCGACGAGATCGAGGGCCTCGCGGCGGGAGGGCGTGTCGTCGTGCGGCCGTCAGGAACAGAGCCCGTCGTCCGCATCCTCGTCGAGGCCGAATCCGAGGAAGCGGCCGAAAGTCTCTGTGGTAGGATCGCGGCTCTCGTCTCACGAGAGCTCGGCTGACGCCGGGCGCTTTTCGTTTTCGGGCGGGTTTTCAGGAAAGAGAAACGCCGACAGGCGCTGAAAGAGCCCGGCGGAGGACGAAAAGGCAGCTCGGAGAAAGGGGTTCGAGGTGTGCGGAATCATCGGATACGTGGGCTCCCGGGAGGCGTACCCGCTTCTCCTCCAAGGGCTCGAACGCCTCGAGTACCGCGGATATGACTCCGCCGGCATCGCTCTCTTGGAGGCCGAAGGCCTTGACTACGTCCGCGCAGTCGGCAACCTCGACCAGCTGAAGGCCGCCGTCGGCCTCGACGGCTCCACGTCGAAGACCGGGGTCGGCCACACGCGTTGGGCCACCCACGGCAAGGTCTCGTTCGAGAACGCCCACCCGCTGACCGGGTGCGTCGAGGACGAGGTCGCGGTTGTGCTCAACGGGATCGTGGAGAACTTCCGCGAGCTCAAGGACTCGCTCCTGGAAGAGGGCCACGCCTTCAGCTCCGAGACGGATGCCGAGGTCGTCGCCCACCTCGTCGAGCGCTACTACGAAGGAGACCTCGCAGACGCGGTCGCCAAGGCCTACGCGCAGCTGGAGGGACACTTCGCCTTCGTCGTCATCCACCGCGAGCACCCGGAGATGCTCGTCGGCGCCCGCCTGCAGTGCCCGCTCGTCGTCGGCATCGGCGAGGACGAGATGTTTCTCGCCTCTTCCATCGCGGCGTTCCTGCGCGAGACGAGGCGCGTGCAGCTGATCGAGGACGGCGAGGTCGTTGCGATCACGAAGGACGGCGCGACGTTCAGCTCGGTGGACGACGGCCCGCGCGCGCGCGACGAGTTCGAGGTCGACTGGGACGACGAGGACGCCGAGAAGCATGGCTACGAGACGTTCATGCTCAAGGAGATCTACGAGCAGCCGCAGGCGGTCG
Source organism: Thermoleophilia bacterium (assembly GCA_025935275.1). Lineage (GTDB taxonomy): Bacteria > Actinomycetota > Thermoleophilia > Gaiellales > Gaiellaceae > DATEOR01. Next base: position 85 of record JAICVP010000204.1, on the reverse strand, counting down.
CGGAAACGATCGGCGAACGGATCCGCGGCGACACGCTGGACTTCGACGACATCGGGCTGACCGGGCTCGAGACGCAGAACCTGCG
>JAICVP010000157.1 GCA_025935275.1 Thermoleophilia bacterium | reverse complement strand
TCGGGCGGGGTGGGCGCGTTCACCGCCGACAACTTCCCGGTCTTCGACTACATGCGGCCGAACGTCTACACAATCCTCGACTCGAACCATGGCTACAAGATGATCGGGGTCGGCCGCGAGGTCGCGAAGGTCCTCGTCGGCGGCCATTCGGGCCTGCTCTACCCGTTCAGATTCGAGCGGTTCGCAACGGGCGACCTGCACCCCGTCTCACACTCGCCGTACCCCTGGAGCTAGGCGGCCGGCTCTTCCGGAGGAGGTGACTCGGCTAGCGTCCGCTCAGCTGCGCGAGCGAGATCGAACGCCGTCACGAGCAGGAGCGCGACGAGCACCGCCGCGACGATGCTGGCCAGGATGAGGAGGCGCAGCGCGTCCGTTTGCGCGTCCTCAAACGTCTTCTCCGTCGCCGCCGCGCGGCCGGCCTCCAGAGTCGCGAGCTGCTCGGCGCCGTCGGCAGCACGCTGGAAGTTGCGGATCTCGGGCCCGAGGAAGAGGCGCTTGACCTCCTGCGTGTTGCCGTTCTGCAGGGCGCGGTAGGCGACCACGTCGAGCGCCATGAATGCGTTGAACGCCTGTTCGATGTCGCCGAGGAGCTTCTGCTCGGCCGGGCTCGTCAGCTCGGCCTTCGCGGTCGCAAGGTCATCGCGGAAGCGCTCGACCGAGCGCAGGAAGATGGGTCGGCTTCCCCCGTTGTCGTAGCCGTAGGCGGTCTGCCACCCGTTGAAGTCCGTGATGTCGTATTTGAGCTCGAGCGCCAGCGCCTGCGCCTCACCGGCCGTGCGCACGTCGTCGAACTTGTCCCCGAGGCTGTTCATCCCCCAGATTCCGACCCCGGCGGTCAGCGCGAGCCCTGTCACGGCGACGACGATGGCGGTTGCGAGCTTGGCGCGTATGGTCATGAGCCGGGGGTGGAGGTCACGCCTGCGGGGGTGGCGAAGGGCTTGGTCGGCGGAGTTGTCACATCTCCTTCAAGGAGGTTCAGTCGCCTCGCCAGCCACCGTTTCGTCGTCGACTGCAGGCCGAGCGTGACGATGATCGCGAGCGCGACCGACGTGACCACAAGATCGGCGTTGGGGACATGCATGCTCACAATGATCCCAGCAAGCGCGGCGGGAACCACCCCCGTCTCGCGCGTCCAGGCGAGGAAGGCGATCTCCTCCCAGGACCAGGAGCCGCGCCGGTCGAGCAGCAGACAGATGAGGACGACGATCGGCCGCGCCACGAAGATGAGTGTGGCGAGCACGGCGAGGGCCGGCCAGAAGTGGTCGGCGATGGATCGCCACGGCAGATTCGCGCCGAGCGTGATGAAGACGAGCATCACCATCGAGTGCGATACCGTCGAGACGAACGCACGCATCTCGTCCTCGTGGTGTGAGTGCATTCCGAGGCCGAGCAATGGCATGTTCCCGAGGATGAGCCCGGCGAGAAACGCGCCGAGGTAGCCGCTGCCGCCGGCGGAGTCGATCGAGAAAAAGCTGCCCGCGACGACGGCGATGACGACGATCGCGGCGGACTCGCGCCAGATACCCGTCCGCCGGCTCGAGACGACGGCCGAGAGGACGATGCCGAAGACGATGCCGAGCACGGTGGAGAGGGCAAGGTCGACGAGGAAATCTGTCATCGGAGCGGTGAGCGAGGCGCTGCCGCTGATTACGACCCCGGCGAACGCGAGGGCGAGGACGGCGCCCGTGGGGTCGTTCAGCGCGGACTCGGCAATCACGGTCTGCGAGATCTTCGGACGGAGCCGGACGCGCTCGAAGAGCGGGATGAGAATGGCAGGGTCGGTGGGCGAAAGGGCTGCACCGATCAGGAGGCCCGTCGTGAGCGGAACGCCGAACACGACCGCAGCGATGCTGCCGGTGAGCAATGCGGTGGCGACGACACCCGGGATCACGAGCAGAAGCAGTCCGATTGCGACTCTGCTCAGGATCGTGAGTGAGAGCTGCAAGCCGCCGTGGAAGAGGATGAACGAAACCCCGAGCGTGAGGATGAGCTCCGCACCCATTGAGTCGAGCGGCACGTCGATCGCTCCAGCCACCGAAGGACCCAGCAGCGCGCCCGTGGCGAGGAGGAGGAGCATCGGAGGCAGACGCAGCAGCTCCGCGATGAGCTCGGCGCCAAGCCCAGCCGCGAGCATCAGCGTGATCGTGAGGATGACGTCCTTGGTCGTCACCAGCGCGATTGTTCACCTTTCGGTGGACGCTTGCGCTCGAAGCTCGGTTCGCTCACGATCCCCGCGTGATTCTCTTTTGGCTCGTGCCGAACGCTCCGGACATCATCGTCCTCCTGACGCTCGCGCTCGCGCTCTATCTCGTGGTCATCGAAATGCGGGAGATGCAGCCGCGGATGCACTGGAAATGGTGGGGCTGGTGGCTCTCCCTCGTCTTCCTCACACACTTCATCGGCTACCTGGCGCTAAGGGGCTACGCTGTCTACCGACGCTGGAACCAGGCCCGCGCTTAGGGACAGAGCGGTCTTCAAGCTGGCCGTCTTCGTGGCGGTCCTTCTGGTTGCTCTCGTAGTCGCCCGAACGTGCGGCCGTGTGGGAGACGAGATCTCCCAGGAAAAAGCCGTCGCCATCGCACGAGGCGAGATCGACTTCGAAGCGGAGCACCATCAGATCCGCCTCTTCAAGAAGGGGCTGGACTCCCATCCCTACTGGGGCGTTTCGCTCTACAACGGCGATCGCAGCCACCCCACGGAGTGCCAGGTGGTGCAGGTCGACGCCGAGAGCGGCTTCGTGGCCTCGGTCGACAATTGCTGAAGCCTGTGTCGCATTGCGACACACCCCCTGACGAAAACATGGGTGGTGCCAACGTGGGCCGCTCTCCGCTCGTCTCGTAGGTTCTTCCCGCTTCTTATGCAGGCGGCGCGGAGGGTTCCATGATGGCCTCGTTGGTCGGATCTTTCTCCTGGCTTCTGGCGCAGGCAACCGAGGTCGAGGACAAGCTGAGCCTCGACTCGCAGATTCTCGCCGAGCAGTTCTACTTCTTCACCGTCGTCATCATGTGGCTGATCCACGTGGGCTTCATGGCCTACGAGGCAGGCGCGGCTCGACGGAAGAACATCATGTCGACCGCGATCAAGAACATCCTCACGATCGCCGTCGTCACGCCGACGTTCTACTACTTCGGCTGGTACATCTACGGCTGCTTCGAGCACGGCGGGCCCGCCCAGGGTCATGCCGGGCCGGATCCCGAGTTCCCGGGCTTCTGCGGCGCCACCGCCCCGTGGGCGGACGCCATGGGCCCGAACCTCCAGGATCACGTCAGCGCCGTCTTCTTCCTCGCATTCCTCCTCTTCTCCTGGACGACGGCCTCGATCCTGTCGGGCGCGCTCATCGAACGCGTACGCCTCTCGGCCTACCTGATCCTGGGGAGCTTGCTCGGCTCGGCCGTCTGGATCATGGATGCCGCCTGGGGCTGGAGCGCCGGCGGTTGGCTGACCACGCGCTTCGGATTCCATGACTCGATCGCCTCCGCGGTCGTCCACGGCGTCGCCGGCGCGTTCACGCTCGGCGTCCTCCTCAATCTCGGCCCGCGGATCGGCAAGTACGACCTGGCAGGAAGGGCGCGTACGTTCCGCGCCCACAACACGCATCTGACCTTGATGGGGCTGATGCTGATCTTCACCGGCTTCTACGGCTTCTACGCCGCCTGCCTCGTCATCCAATCGACGATCACGCCCGGCTGGCTGAACATCTACTTATCGCCGACGACGCTCGGGGCGATCGCGTTCGTGATCACCTTCGGGTTCGCGGGAGGCTTCACCGGCGGCTGGATCGCGAGCAAGGGCGACCCGTTCTGGACGCTGTCCGGAGGTCTCGCGGGCGTGATCTCGGTCTCGGCCGGCGCAGACGTCTACCACCCGTCGCTCGCCTACCTGCTCTCGATCACCGGCGGCATGTTCGCCGTGTACGTCGGCACCTGGATCGAGCGCGCGCTGAGGATCGACGACGCGGTCGGGGCCGTCGCCGTCCACGGCTTCACCGGGTTCTACGGCGTCTTCCTGGTCGGAATCTTCGCCGGGGGGTATCCCACCGGGGTGAACAACGTGCCCGTGTCGTTCGGCGGCCAGATGATCGGCATCCTGACATTCATCCCGCTCGGCTTCCTGCCCGGCTATGCAGCCTCCTGGGTTCTGAAGAAGCTGAACCTCCTGCGGGTCCCGCCGGAGGTCGAGCTCGAGGGTCTCGACATGGCGGAGTTCCAGCAGGACTTCTTCCCCGAGTTCGAGCGCGTGCCCGAGACGGTCGTTCTGCCGACCGGCGAGGAGGTCGAGGCGGCGCCCATCTTGCTCGAGGGCCTCGCCCAGACGAACGGGCACCGCGTGGGCGTGGGAGTCAGTGAGGAAAGGAGGACGCCGTGATCGACAGCTTCCCCTTCGACGAGTGGAGCGACGACATCGGCGGGTTCTGGACGTTCTGGTCCGAGGACAAGACGGGCACATACATCATGACCGTCCTCGGGATCATCGTGATGCTCGCCGCGTTCGCGTACTGGGTCTGGCTGGAGAACCGCAAGCTGGCGGCGCAAGCCGCCCTCTTACGCGCAGCCGGCGGAATGCCTGCACCGGGCGGAATTCCCCCCGGACCCGGCCCGAGCCAACCGCCCCTGGCCGGTCCGTCGACCGACCCCGGCGACTAATAAGGAGACGAGCTCATGGCCTGGATACGAGAGAAGCAAGTCGAGTTTCCACCCGAGCAGTCACCGCACCGGCTGGTTACGCCGGTATGCCTGATCGCGGCCCTGCTCTGCATGGTCATAGTGATCATCGTCGTGTCCACTGATAAGAACGGGCCGTTCATCGGGCCGTGGGGTTAACACATGATCCGTCCGGAGGCGTATAACTAACTCATGTCTCCTCTCTATTTGCGTTGCGTGGTTTGCGGCCGCCAGCAGGCCGACGGGATCCTGTCGCGTTCCTCCTGGGGGCACGTGAGTCTCTCCGACGGAAAGAACGCGAGCGCCTGCCCCGAGTGCAAGGACAAGCATTCGGACTGGGAGCAGCGAGCCCAGTCGAGCAGCTCCACGGGCGGCGAGACCTCGTATCAGAGCGCCTAGCGCTCGACGACGCGCCGGCAGATCCGCCGGACGAGCTCGACGAGCTCGCGGGCGCGCTCGAGGCGCTCGTCTCCCTCGCGCGTCGCGAGGTTGATCTCGACGAGGTTCG
>JAICVP010000012.1 GCA_025935275.1 Thermoleophilia bacterium | reverse complement strand
TTCATCGGCGAGCCTCTGCTCGGCACAGGCGGCATCGTGCCGCCGCCCGCCGGCTACTGGGCCAAGATCCAGGCCGTCCTTCAGAAATACGACATTCTCCTCGTCGCCGACGAGGTCGTGACCGGCTTCGGCCGGGTCGGCGCCTGGTTCGGGTCGGAGCGTTACGACATCCGTCCCGACATCATCACCTCGGCCAAGGGCCTCTCCTCGGCGCACGCCGCCATCGGTGCGGTCATCGCGCGGGACGCTGTCATGGAGCCGTTCCTCGAGGGCCACGAGATGTACAGCCACGGGATCACGTTCGGAGGACATCCGGTCATGGCCGCGATCGCGCTCAAGAACATCGAGATCATGCGCCGCGAGCGCATCGTCGAGCACGTCGCGGAGAAGCAGGACTACTTCCATCAGCAGCTCTCGACGCTCCTCGACCTGCCGATCGTCGGCGACCTGCGCGGAACCGGGTTCTTCTACGCACTCGAGCTCGTCAAGGACAAGGAGACCCGCGAGTCGTTCTCCGACGAGGAGTGCGAGACGCTCCTGCGCGGGTTCCTCTCGCCGCGGCTCTTCGAGGCCGGGCTCATCTGCCGCGCGGACGATCGCGGCGATCCGGTGGTGCAGATCTCGCCGCCGCTCGTCGCGGACACCGCCGAGATCGACGAGATCGTCTCGATCCTCGGTGACGTGCTCACCGAGGCGGGCCAGCGCATGAACTCCTAGCCGCCTAGAAGTCGAGCGGTCGATCTGGCCGGGACCGTGGACGGCTCGCCCCGCCGCGTTCGGCTGGGAGACGCTAGAGGCTAGGCGCTGGTGTAGGAGTACGGCGCCCACTCGGCCTGCTTGCCCGAGTGGTCGTAGGACACTCCGTCGCTCACGCGGAAGACACTCGAGGCGGCGCACCAGCCCTCGTTGAAGACGAGGCCAGTCGGCAGCATGACGCCGCTGCGAATCTCGTCCCCGGTCACGGGGTTCTTGATCGGCTCCATCTGCAGCTCGGCGATGTCGCCGATCTTGTAGCTGCTCCGCTCTCCGTCGACCTCGAGGGTGACCGGCATCGCCTGGACTCCGGCCAGCTCGTACGTGTTGATGAAGATCCCCCACGGGCCGCCCTCGCCCCCTCGGAGGAGCGCCTCGAGGGCCTCGGACTGGCGCTCGTCCGCCTTGTCGTCGTAGAACGCCACGGCCTTGCCGCCGCCTTCGTGGATCGCCCCGGGCCAGTCGGCGAAGATCGCGAGCGTCAGCCCCGACAGGTCGACGCCGTCGTAGGTCCCGCGCTCGATGTGCCAGACCCAGCCGCCCTCACAGTCGCCGCTTGTCGGCGGGGCGTTGAAGTTGCACGGACACCCGTAGTCGCAGTTGCATCCGACGAGAACGGTTCCGCTGAGCTCCCAGTCAGCCATAAGACCTCCTTAGAGTGCCACCACCAGACCCGCGATGACAAGGCCGATTCCGCCGATGACGGCGATCAGCTGCCCGCGGGGGAGCAATTTTTCGGCCGCGACCACTGCAGCGATCGCCACGACCCAGATCAGACCCATGCCGCCGGCGACCACGAGGATGGCCATGAGCGCAATGCAGCAGCCCAGGCAGTAGGCGCCGTGCTCGACTCCGAGCCGAAAGGCGCCACGGAAACCTGGGTGCCAGTGCTGGGCGAGGAAATCGACTGGCGCGCGACACTTGCGCAGGCAGGCCTGCTTGAACGGTGAGAGCTGGTAGAGCCCGGCCGCGATCAGGACCGCCGCGGTGGCTGTCGGATGATCCATTCCCAGCTCCCGGTCGAGCAGATACGCGGGAACTCCGACGAGAGCCCAGACGCCGAGGTAGCCCGCCGTGAGGAAGCCGGGAGCGGCCGGCGACGAGGCGCCGCGGGCGTACAGGAGCGCGAGCGGCGCCACCGAGGGGAGCATCATCGCGGCCATCATCACTGTCCAGGTACCGACGAAGGCGAGGGCGCCCGCCGCCATTTCCATGTCGTCTTCGCCGCTCGTGGCGATCACGTAGGCCCACGCGGCGACCGTGACGAGGAGCAGGCCGGCACCCGCCACCCAGAACCGGGTGGCGACGCTGGAGCGCGGCCCGAGTGTCGACCAGCCTGCCACTAGCTCTCCTTGGCCCTCCGTCGCTCCTTGTCGTAAACGGGGTGCGTGACCAGCTCGCCCCGCACCTGCTCGTCACCGATCTGAACGTCGATGGCACGCCCGACCTCGAGGAAGTCCTTGCGGATCTTTGCGAGGCCGAGCGTCTTCCCTTCGAGATACGGCGACTCGACGGCCTGCGTGACGAGACCGACCTCCTCGCCGTCGACGAAGATCTCACCGCCGGACGCCTCGTCGCCGCCGCGCTCGAGCACTACGCTCGTGAGCCGGAGCTGCGTGGCGTCCTTGTCGCGCTCGAGCGCCTCGCGACCCTGGAAGTCGCCCTTGCCGAAGTCGACCGACCAGCCGAGCCCGCACTCGAACGGAGAGACCGTGGGGTCGTACTCGATCCCGCCGATGATGAACCCGCCCTCGATGCGGAAGAGGTCGAGCGCAACCATCCCGATCACCTTCATCCCCTGCGGCTCGGTGTGCTCGATGAGCGCGTCCCAGAGCTCGAGCGCGCGCTCGCGGTCGACCCAGAGCTCATAGCCGAGCTCGGCGGTGTAGCCGAGCCGGGTCATGAAGACCGGGATGCCGGCGATCTCGACGTCCTCCCGGAACGTGTAGTACGGAAACGCCTCGTTGGACAGGTCCTGGTTGGCCAGCCCCTGGAGCATCTCCCGGCTCTTCGGCCCCTGGAGGCAGAGGTGCGGCATCGCGTCCGTGAACTCGCGCACCGTGATCGAGCCCGGCGCCTTCTCGCTGAAGATCTCGTAGTCGCGGTCATTCGCGCCGCAGAAGCGGATCTGCGACGGCGAGCGCAGCATCGACGTGCAGTCGTCCACCATCTTCCCGTCCTCGTCGGTGAGCGCGCCGTAGGCGATGTGCCCCGGAGTGAGCTTGGAGACGTCGCGCGTGACGATCGAGTTGACGAAGTCCTGTGCGCCCTCGCCCTCGATGTCGACCTTGCGGAGCATGGTGAAGTCCATGAGGCCCGCCGTCTCACGCACCGCGTGGTATTCCTCCTCGGTGTCGGTCACGACCGTGGGCGCCCAGTAGCCGAACAGGTCCATCCACTCGTCCGTCATGGCCTTCAGGCGGGGATAAAACGCGGTCTCCTTGCTCACAGAGGCTCCTTTGTTGGGAAGAGGATGTAGCCTAGAAACGAATGGCGCTTCAGTCCACGGGATCCGTGCTGGACTCGCTCGGCCAGGCCCGCGAGGAAGCCCGAGTGGGTCCCGCGGATGCCAGGGCCTACGAGGTCTCCGCCGGCGAGTACGTCCAGATCGAGGATCTCCAGGGCTGCCAGGTTTCCGACTTCCTGGCCTTCCACCGCAGCCGGCCCGGAGTCGGCATCTCGACCACCGTGACCCGGGCGCTCGTCGACGGGCTCTTTCCGGTGCCGGGCCAGTGCTTCTACGACGGTGAGGGGAACGCGCTCCTGGAGCTCGTGGAGGACACCGTCGGCCGGCACGACACATTCGGGATCGCCTGCAACCGGGAGAGCTACGAGGCTCTCGGCGTCCCCGACCACGTGAACTGCACCGACAACTTCAACCGGGAGCTGGCCGCGTACGGCTACGCGCCGCGCCGCTTCTGGGAGCCGATCAACTTCTTCTACAACACGAAAATCGGGCCCGACGGGCGCATCATCGAGATCGAGCCCGCGCTCTCGAAGGCCGGCGACTACGTGCTCATGCGCGCGCTCACCGACCTCGTCGTGGCTTCGTCCGCCTGCCCGGACGACATCACGCCGACGAACGGCGGCAACCCGACCGACATCATGGTGCGGGTCTACGCGGCTTACGGTTCCCAGGCGAACTCGATCACGTAGCCGTCGGGGTCCTTGCACTTGACGCTCACGTAGTCGGGCTCGTCCCAGAATCCGGCGAGCTCGATTCCGTCGGCGGCGAGGCGCTCGCGGAAGGCGCGCACGTCACCCGCGTCGGCCGCGTTGCGGAAGCCGAAGTGCAGGAAGCTCGGCAGGCTGATCGCCTCGTCGGTCTCGCCGAGCGCCAGGGTGACCTCACCTGGACCCTCGATCAGGAGCACGCCGTCCGCCGCGACCCAGGCGGTCTTCGGGTCGAACCCGAAGTACGTCTCGTAGAAGCGGCGCGAGCGCGCCTGATCGGAAACGGCGAGCGCAATGTGCGCCATCAGGCGATCCTAGGCGCTCTGGGACGACGCTCGCAAAGGAGGCAAGCGAGCACGCTCGAGACAGTACGTCGGTACGGCGAGGGACTGCGAGCGCAGCATCCTGCCGTGATCGTCGTCAGGCGGGCAAAGGCCGGGTTTTGCCCGGACGAGGCCGCCGCCCAGAGCGGCTAGGTGATGGACTCCCAGACGAGCTCGGAGAGCTCGCGAAGCTCGATCTCGCCCTGGTGCCCCGATGTCTTGATCGCGTCCTCGTACATCGTCACGTCCTTCGGGCAGGCGACGACGAAGTAGTCGATACTGCCGAGGCCGACGGCCTCGTCGATGCGCAGCTCGCTCGGGCGGGGGGAGTCGTCTCCCTTGAGCTCCTTCATCCAGATGCGCCCCCCGCCGGCGCCGCAGCACAGCGAGTTGTCCCGGTTCCGCGGCATCTCGACGAGCTCCGCGCCCAGGGCCTCGAGCACCTGGCGCGGCGGGTCGTAGACGCCGTTGTATCGGCCGAGCGCGCAGGGATCGTGGTACGTGACGCGGTAGCCCAGGCCCTTCTTCACCCTGAGGCGCCCGCTCTCGATGAGCTCGAGGAGAAGCTGTGAGTGGTGCATCACGTCCCACTCGCCGCCGAATTGCGGGTACTCGTTCTTGAGGGTGTTGAAGCTGTGCGGGTCTGAGGTGACGATCCGGTCGAAGCTGCAGCCGGAGATTGTGGCGACGTTCTCCTCGGCGAGATCCGCGTAGAGGCCTTCCTCGCCCACCCGGCGCACGTCGTTCCCGGCCGTCTTCTCGCCGCCGTACAGGATCCCGAAGTCGACCCCAGCCCGGCGCAGGATGCGCGCCAGCGACTGGCTGGCCTTCTGGTTTCGCGGGTCGAAGGACGCGTAGTCGCCGACGAACCAGAGCATCTCGGCCGGACTGGTGCGGATGTCCTTGACGTCGAAGTCGAGCTCTCGCGTCCAGCGGCCGCGCTTGCGGCTCGTCTCGCCGAAGGAGTTCCCACTGGTGTAGATCGTCTCCAGGGTCTGCTGGAGCTGGTTGTCCATGTCGCCCTTCTCGACGAGGGCCCGGCGCATCTGGTTGATGATCGGGACGTGCTCGATGCCGACCGGGCAGATCTCGACGCACGCCATGCACTGCATGCACGACCAGAGCGTCTCCGGCTTGATCGTCCCGAGAATCTGGGCGTGGTCCGGGAACTCGGGGGCGATCCCGAGCGCTGCCCGGTTCCCCATCGAGCCCTCCGCGACCTCCCGCAGGTCGAGCACGAGGTCGCGCGGCGAGAGCGGGTAGCCGGTGGCGGTTGCCGGGCACGCGGCGTGGCACTTCCCGCACTTCGTGCAGGCGTCCAGGTCGAGCAGGTGCTTGGGGAGCAGCGAGTCGATGAAGGCGTAGCCGACGTCCGCGGCCTTGGCGCCCGCGGGCAGCGGCGCCAACCGGTTGCCGGCCCGGTCGTCCTTGACGGCCACTCCCGCGGGCCCGGCCAGCATGTGCACCGCTTTCGTGAACGGGATCGAGGACACCCAGAAGAGGGCGAAGACGCCGTGCACCCACCAGTCGACGGCACGTGCGTCGGCCGCGGCGCCGTCCTCGAAGCCGATCGCCCGGAAGCCTTGCCCGATTGCCCAGCCCACCGGCGCCCAGACCTCGAAGCTCGGGTTGTCCGCGGCGATGCGGAACGACTCGAGCAGGAAGCCGGTGAGTGCGAGGAAGAAGAGACTGCCGAGGAAGATCCAGTCGCCGGCCTCGTAGCGGCGCGGCATCGGTTTCAGCGCATCGGCGGGCTCGACCGGTCGCCAGTAGCGCAGACGGAACGGCCTCAGGATCCCCCGCTTGACCGCGAAATACGTGAGCCCCACCACGAGCGCCGCGCCGAAGAGGTCGAGGAAGAGCGAATAGAACTTGTAGAACCAGCCGTGCCAGAAATCGAAGCTGAGCACGGGATTCGCGAAGTCGTCCTGGAACGCGAGGATCGCGGTGCCCGCGAAGAGGACCATGAACCCGTAGAAGACGAGCAGGTGGCCGAGCCCCGCCATCGGGTCGCGCCTCCGGATCCAGGCGTGCGTGAAGACGACCTTGCCGACCCGGATCGCGCGCTCGCGCCGGTTGCCGATCTTCTCGTGGCCGCGGCCGCGGCGGTACTTGAGGAACAGGCGCGCGCAGCCGTAGACGAAGATCGCGACCGAGAGGACGATCAACGAGTACCAGAGGACGATCTGCCAGGTCTCGAGCCCGGCGAAGGTATCCCTGGTCGCCGTCACCTAGTACAGCTTTTCGAGTTCCTCGGCTACTTCGAAGAGATCGGCGACGGCGCCGTAGTGGGCGACGTTGAAGATCGCCGCCTCGGGATCGGTGTTGACGGCGATGATGGTGCCGCTCGTCTTCATGCCCGCGAGATGCTGCACTGCTCCGGAGATGCCGAGGGCGAGATAGACCTTGGGCTTCACCGTCTTGCCGGACTGGCCGACCTGGCGGGAGTTCGGCATCCAGCCCTGGTCGACGAGGGGCCGGGAGACGGAGAGGGTCGCGCCCATCTTGTCCGCAAGCCCCTCAAACTGCTCGAGGTTCTCCTTCTCGCCGACGCCGCGACCGACGGACAAGAGGAAGTCCGCGGTCGTGATGTCGACATCGCCGCTTGCCGCGATCTCCTGGAAATCGCTGTGCCGCGCACGGGAGCCGGTGACCGAGACCTCGAGTTCGGCCTCGACCGCGGCGCCATCGCCCTCGGCGGGAGGCCAGGAAGTCGGCCGGATCATGAGGAGCGTGCGTTCGTGGCCTGGAAACTCGACCTCGGCGTTCACCTTCGACCCGTAGAACGAGCGCTCGGCGACGAGGCCGCCGCCCTCCCGCCGAAGCGCGAACACGTCCGAGGCGAAGCCGATGCCGAGCCTGGCTGCGAGAGCCGGCGCGTAGCCCATGCCGTTCACGGTGAAGCCGACGAGGACGACGTCGGGGCTCCGGGCGGCGATGAGCTGCTCCACGGCCTGGCGATAGACGTCGTTCTCGAACTCGTCCTGCTCGACCTGCACGCTCACGATCTCGTTGACGCCTTCCACGTCCACCTGGTCGGCGAGCGCGGCCGGGTCCTTCGCGATGACGGCCACGGCGGTCTCTTCTCCGAGTTCCTTGGCGGCCGAGATGAGCTCGAGCGTGATGGGCCGGACCTGCCCACGCAGGTGCTCGGCGACGACGAGGACACTCATGCGGTTGTCTCCGACACGCTTTCGTCACAGCTCGCGAGCCACGCGCGCGGTTTGCCGCAGTACGCTGAAAGCGGGTGGTGGCGTGGGGTGGCCCCAGTCACGCCGTTTTCTCCTGGACGATCTCCTTGATCCGCTGCGCGACCTCGGCAGCGCCGCCGTCCAGCATCTCCGCGCCCTCGCCCTTCGGTGGCACGAACATCTTGCGGACGCGGGAGCCCGGCTCGCCGAGGTCCCCCGCCTGCCGCATGTCGATCTCCTTCTCCTCCGCCTGCTTGATCGCCCGCAGCGTCGCGTAGCGCGGCTCGTTGATCCCCGTCTGGATCGTGATCACGGCGGGAGTGTCCACCTCGACCACGTCGACGAGCCCGCCCTCGAGCTCGCGGTTGACGGTCGCCTTGCCGTCGCCGAGGTCGATCTTCGTCACGACGGCGACCGAAGGCAGGTCGAGCAGCCCGGCGAGCGCGTTGCCGGTCGCGGCCTGGACGGAGTCGCTCGACTGGACGCCCGCGAAGACGAGGTCGGGGCTTTCGCTCTGGACGACCTCGGCCAGCGCCCGCGCCACCTGGATCGGGTCCAGCCGTCCTTCCGCCTCCACGCGGATGCCCCGGTCCGCGCCCATGGCCAGGCACCGCCGCATGCCGTCCTCCATGTCCTCGTCTCCGACCGACACGACCACGACCTCGCCGGAGCCAGCCGCCTCGACGAGGCGCAGCGCCTCCTCGGTCGCGTAGGAGTCCCACTCGTTCAGCGCGAAGTCGAGGTAATCGGGATCGACGTCCCGCTCGTCATCGGTGAACTCGACTTCGTCGCCGAGGACGGCGACCTGTTTGACGCAGACCAGAACCTTCAAGCTAGGCGAGCACCGCCTCGCGCTCGATCACGTGGCGCTCGCGCTTGAACGGCAGCGGCACCTCGGGATTGTCCGAGTCGATCTCGCGGGCCAGCCTGTGTCCGTCGAAGACGCAGTCCGCCACGAGCCGCGGGGCGACGCAGTCGCCGATCCGGTAGAAGCCCGTGATGCCCTCCGAAACGAGGGCGTCGATGCCGACCGAGTCCTTGAGCTCGCGGTACAGCGCCTCGTTCGAGCGGCGCTGCGTGACGAGGACGACCGAGTCGACCCCCCACTCGGTGAGGTGCTCCTCGTCGTACACGTGAGCGGAGGTGACGTTCCCCTCCTTGATCTCGGTGGGGATCTGGTACGTGACGATCTCGACCTTGAGCTTGTGCAGCTTCCGGTGCATGTTCGGCGCCTCGAGGGTGAAGTGCATGTAGGGCGCTATGTGCCCGAGGTGGGTCATGAGCGTGACCTGCTTGCCCTCCTCGGCGAGCTTCTCGGCCAGCGAGACGCCCGTGAAGTAACCGTCGTTGTCGACGATCAGCACCTTGTCGCCCGTGGACTTGCCCTCGGCCATGATCTGCTCGGGCGTCGCGCACCACGCCTGCGAGGCGTCCGCGCCGGGGATCGTGTCATGGGTGCAGCCGTTGAGGCCGTCGGTCGCCCAGTACCCGCCCGTGGCGACGATGACGATTTCGGCGCCGTAGTTCTTGACGCCTTCCGCGTCGAGCTTCGTGTTCGGAATGAACTCGACGTTCTTCAGCTTGTCGATCTGGATCTTCCGGTAGTTGACGACTCGAGCCCACTCGCCGAGCCCCGGGAACTGCGGGATCCACCGCATGATTCCGCCCATGTCGTCCTGCCCCTCGACGAGGTGGACGCGGCGCATGCCGCGCTCGCCGAGGACGCGGGCGCATTCCATTCCGGCCGGGCCGGCGCCGACGATGAGGACGTCGTTGTCGGCGTTGGCGGCCTTCTCGAACTTCTCCGGATGCCAGCCGCGGCGGTACTCCTCGCCGGCGGTCGCGTTCTGCGTGCAGATGAGCGGCGGGCCGCCGATCTCCCAGCGCGAGATACAGATGTTGCAGCCGATGCACTCGCGGATGTCGTCGAGCCTGCCCTCGTCGATCTTCTTCGGAAGGAAAGGATCCGAGATCGAAGGACGGCAGGTGGCGATGATGTCGAGCGCCCCGTCGTTGATCGCCTCGACCATGAGATCGGGGCTCGTGAAGCGGCCGACGCCGAGCACCGGCTTCTTCGAGACGCCCTTCACCGCCTTCTGCCAGGGGAGCAGGCGGCCGGACTCGTAGAAGCGGGAGGGAGTTGCGTCCTCGCCCCACTCGGAGATGCCGGAGACGTTGATGTCCCAGACGTCCACGATCTCGTCGACGAGCTCGACGAACGGGAGGCAGTCGCGCTCGAGCTGCGTGCCGGCCTCGCCCATGAACATGTCGGTGGACATGCGGACGGCGATCGCGCAGTCGTCGCCGACGGCCTCCTTGACCTGCTCGATGGTCTCGCGCCAGAAGCGGGCGCGGTTCTCCAAGGAGCCTCCGTACTCGTCCGTGCGCCGGTTGTAGTACGGGGTCAGGAACTGCTGCGGGAGGTACGAGTGCGACCCGTAGACGTAGACGATGTCGAACCCGGCCTCGCGGGCGCGCTTGGCGGCCTCGACGTAGAAGCCCTGCACCTCGCGGATGTCGTCCTTGTCCATCTCCTTCGGGTACGTGAGGTGCTCGAAGTCCGACGGGATCTGGGAGGGCGCGCGCGGAACGCACCGCGTCTCCATGCAGGGGGCGTGCGGCCCTCCGTACCAGAGCTCGGCGGCGGCGAGCGCGCCGTGCTCGTGGAGCATGTCGCACATGAGGCCGAGGTTCTTGATGTCGTCGTCGTCCCACAGGCGTGCCGAGACGCGGTGGGTGTCGTCCGACTCCGGATGGATGGAGCAGTACTCGGTGCACACTGCGGCGTAGCCGCCCTCCGCCTTCATCGCCCGGAAATGCGCCTGGTTGAGCGGCTTCTCCGACCCGAAACCGTTGCAGTGGGGGATCTGGTAGAAGCGGTTCTTCATGGTCTTCGGGCCGATCTGGATCGGCTCGAAGAGAATGTCGTACTTCGGGTCACGCGGCATTCGCGGAAGCCTCCTTTGGACGCACTGGGATAGCGATTCTCCAACCGCTGGCCCAGGGTTGCAAGCAGCAGGATGTACGAGAGGGCGGGACTGTGCCCGCCCTCTCGAGGAGTTGGTCGCTCTGGCTAGTCCGCCGGAGCGGTGACGGCCGGAGCCGTCTGGGGCACTTCACCCGGCATCGTTGGCGTCTCTTCGCGCCAGTGCGGCCGTTCCCCGTCCTGCACGATGCGGCGGAAGAGGAACAGCAGGAGCGAGATGGCTAGCACCCCGAACCCGATGATTCTCTCCTTGGTGCCGCCGTACACGGCGCCGCCGCCCGCGATGTGCAGCCAGCCGATGCCGACCACGCTGAAGACGGCGAAGGCCGCGAACAGAACCCCGGCGATCGGAACCCAGTACGACGGGAGCCGGATGGGCCGTGGCCAGTTCGGACGGTCGCGACGGAGCAAGATGAACGCACCGATGGCGAACATGTTCGCAAGCACGTAGCCGATGTTGCTCGCCACGAGGATCCCGAACAGGTTGCCGATGAACAGGATGAACACGATGTTCAGCACGGCGTCGAGGGACATCGCGGTGCCGGGCACGTGGAAGCGGTTCAGCTGCCCGAGTTGCTTGATCGTCAGCCCCGCTTTCGAGATCCCGTAGAGCGCGCGGCTTCCGTCGGCGGTGGCCGTGTTCATCGAGAGGATGAAGCTGATGCAGATGACCACGACGAAGAAGTTCGCCGCGCTGGCCCCGACGAGCTGGTCGAGCGCGCCGACGTAGTCGAACGCGGACACGGTCTCCTCGCCCACGCCGCCGGTCATCCCGATGGGAACCATCGTGTTGATCAGGAGGATGAAAGCGGCCGAGGAGAGGAGCGCTTTCCTCGTGTCCCGGACGGTGTCTTTGTATTCGGGCGCGAAGGTCGCCGCGGCTTCGGGCGCGGTCGACCAGATCATGATCCAGATCCAGACCAGGGCGATCTGTAAGCCGCCCCACGCGAGGCCGGGGTCGTTGAGCTTGTAGGTGAGGTTCGCGGAGTCCCAGTCACCGTTGATGAAGGGCAGGAGCGTGAAGCAGAACAGCGGAAACATGAGCAGGATGCCCGCGAGGTAGTTGAACGAGATGAAGACGCGAGCCCCGAGGATGTTGAAGGCCCAGACGCAGACGATCAGGCCGATGGCGATTAGGTGCTGCAGGCCGATGTGCACGCTGCCCGTGCTGAAGTAGCCCTCGTCGATCTGCGCCCCGCCGAACGCGTAGGTGCCGTACG
The DNA here is from genome assembly GCA_025935275.1 of Thermoleophilia bacterium. GTDB lineage: Bacteria > Actinomycetota > Thermoleophilia > Gaiellales > Gaiellaceae > DATEOR01. The sequence continues at coordinate 5,461 of JAICVP010000012.1, read as the reverse complement.
GCTCGTTCGGGAACCATTCCGCCTGGGCGATGTAGCCGGTGAAGAGCCCGATGAACGACAGGACGACCGACCAGCCGATCCAGTACCCGAACGTCGCGACTGGCCCGATGAGCGTCGTGTACCGGCGCCAGCCCTCGTTGGCGTAGATCGAGACACCGCCGGATTTGTCCGGGAACATGGCGGCGAGCTCGGAATAGATGAACTGGACGGGAAGGACGATGGCCGCGGTGATGCCCCAGATCAGGGCAGCTCCCCAGCCGCCCAGATCGAAGACGCTCCACCCGAGGGATCCCAGGAGGAAACCGGGATTCGCCAGGCAGATAACGAACCCGTCGTACCACCGAAGTGTCTTGAGGAGGCGTTGTTCCTCAACGACTGCTTGCGCCACGCTTCACCTCCACCGTTAGTACGGATGTCTAGACGCCAGGCCAGATCTGCGGCCCGGCGGAAGGTAACACCGCACACGGACGTGTTCAATCCGGATCCACGGGCCTCGGACCCTAGAATCGCCACGTGCGCGGGCCCCCGATCCACGTCACCTGCGACTGCGGCGCTGAGCGCGACCTCCGCTACGGGGAGAAGTGGCAATGCGAGCAGTGCGGGCGCACCTGGAACACGGAGCAGATCCCCGCGGGCGAGTACGAGGGGCTCGTGAGCGAGCTGCGGCGGCTGCGGGTGGGCGCGATGCTGGTTGCCGGGATTGCGGTGGCGACCGTGCTCCTGCTCGCCTACTTCGTGAGTCCCGGGTATCTCTTCATCGGGCCCGTCATCCTCGCACTCGCGGCCATGCTCCTCGGGCCGCTCTGGAAGAAGCGGGTCCGCCGCATCGTCGCGGAGCGGCCGCGGTGGGAGCTGCATCCGGAGTGAGCGCTCAGTCCTGAACCCAGACCAGGCAGGGCGGATCCTGGCGGATCCGCTTCACGGCCTTCTTGAAGCCGCGCTTCCCTAGTTCCTTGCGGCTGGCGCCGAAGACGAGCAGCCCGATGCGCTCGGTGCGGGCGATCTCCAGCGCCGTCTTCACGGGCTTCGGGTTGTGGAAGGCGAGCTGCGACGTCGAAACGCCGCGGTCGCGCGCACGCCGGGCGACCTCGTCGAGGTGCTTGCGGATCGTCTGCTCAGCGTACTGGCGGGCGACGTGGCCGACATAGTTGCGGTACTCGAGTGGGATGGCGTCACAGATGTAGAGCTCGGCACCCGTCTCCGCTGCCGAGTCGATCGCGAAGGCGATCGCGGGCTCCTCGAGCTCCACGTTCAGGGTGAGCAGCATCACGGGACGCACGTTCCGCGCAGCCGGGTCCGCAGCAGGGGGAGCCGGGCGGTCCAGCGTCTCGCGCATTACTCCTTCGAGGCCTCCAGCTCGACCGTGGGCAGCTCTCCCGGGGAGGGAACGAAGCGTCGCGTGAACCAGCGGCGGACGTACCAGAACCAGAACATCGCGACGAGCGGCACCGTGATCGCGGCAGCCCAGAAGCCCCAGAAGACGAACGCGATCACCCCGGCGGCGAGGAGGAAGATCACCCCGACCCTGACGTAGAGCCTGGCCTTCGCCTGGTGCTCGCGGACCTGCGGGAAGTTGCTCTCGGAGACCTTGGCGGTCTCGAAGCGCCGGCCGCAGCTGCACGCGACGACGTCGCCGAGCTTGGCCTGGTGGAACTCTCCGCACTCGCAGCGCACGGTGATCGGAATCGCCATTCTCAGCCGATTCTAGTGCGGAGAGGACGAGGGGCGGGATGACCCGCCCCTCGCTCGAATGCCTCTTGCGCGACCTGGGTCGCAGCGTGCTCAGCCGACCCGGATGAGCTTCTTGTTGACGAACTCGTCCATGCCGTACTTGCCGAGCTCGCGGCCCCACCCCGATCGCTTGACGCCGCCGAACGGCAGCTCAGCGCCATCCGCGCCCACGATGTTGACGTAGACCATGCCGGCATCGATCTGGTTGGCCACACGCTCGGCCTGCTCGGGATCGGTCGTGAACAGGTAGGAGCCGAGCCCGAAGGGCGTGTCGTTCGCCAGCTTGACCGCTTCCTCCTCCGACTCGACGCGGTAGACGACCGCAACCGGGCCGAACAGCTCCTCGCGGTAGGCGTCGTTGTCCGGCGTCACGTCGGTGAGCACCATCGGCGAGAAGTAGTTGCCGTCGCGCTCGCCGCCGGCGACGACCTTGGCGCCCGCCTTGGTCGCACGATCGAGCTGGTCCTGCAGGCGTTCGGCTGCGGTGCTCGAGGATAGGGGGCCGAGATCCGCCTCGCCCGCGGTCGGGTCGCCGGTCTTCGACGCCGTCATCGCGGCCGTGAACTTCTCCAGGAACGGCTGGTACAGCTCGTCGATCACGACGAACCGCTTGGCGGCGTTGCACGACTGGCCCGCATTGTCCAGGCGCGCTGCCACGGCCGACTCGACGGTCGCGTCCATGTCGTCCGTGCTGAGCAGGATGAAGGGGTCGGAGCCGCCGAGTTCCAGGACGACCTTTTTCAGGTTCCTGCCCGCGACCTCGGCCACCGCTGCACCGGCTCGCTCCGAGCCCGTCACGGACACGCCCTGGACACGCGGGTCGGCGATGGCGGTGGCGACCTGCTCGTTGGTGGCATAGATGTTGACGTAGGCCCCCTCCGGGAAGCCCGCGTCGAGGTAGATCTGCTGCAGCGCCGCTGCCGTCTCGGGGCACTGAGGCGCATGCTTCAGCAGGACGGCGTTGCCGATGACCAGGTTCGGCCCGGCGAAGCGGGCGACCTGATACGTCGGGAAGTTCCACGGCATGATCCCGAGGATGACGCCGTACGGGCTGCGGCGGATGATCGCGGAGCCCTCTCCGGCGAGCAGCTCGATCGGCTCGTCCTTCATCAGGTCGGGCCCGTTGTCCGCGTAGAACGAGTAGATGTCGACGCAGAAGTCGACCTCGCCGAGAGCCTGCTCCAGCGGCTTGCCCATCTCTCGGGTCGTGATCTCCGCCAGCTCTTCCCGTCGCTCGGTGTGCAGCTCCCCGACCCGCCGCACCAGCTTGGCGCGCTCCTCGACGCTGCTCGTTCGCAGCCAGTTCTGGTACGTGTCGTACGCGAGGGCGATGGCCGAATCCAGCTCCTCGTCCGTGATCGTCGGGAAGGTCTTCAGCTGCTCTCCTGTTGCGGGGTTCGTCACCGCGTAAACGCTCATCGTTCTCCTCCCTTTGGCGTGGCTCAGCGCCCCGCACGCCGGCGGGACACTGCGCAGACCTCGTCAGGCCAGCGTACCGGCTATATATCTCAAAGCGAGAGCCGAGGGGCGGGATGGCCCGCCCCTCGGTCGAATGCCGTCTCGTGCGACCTAGATCGCTGCCGCGGGAGCGGTGCCTGGAGTGCCTCGTGCGGCCGCTGCGTCGATCGCTTCCTGCGAAGGCGCCTCGTCGCTCGGATCCTTCCAGCGGACCGGCTTCCCCCACTGGCGCTGTGCCCAGATGTAGCCGGCGACGCCGCAGACCAGCACCAGGACGCCGACGATGATGATGGCCGGCACCCGCGCGGTCGGGCTCGGGACCGGGCCGGTCCCCGCGAGGAACGCCGCGTACTCGTCGCTCAGGTAGTCGAACCCGTAGCCCGTGTACTTGAGCCCGTACACCCCGAAGATGATGAAGAGGGCGTTCAGGGCGCAGAAGAGCCCCGCCAACCACATCCAGGGTTTCGCCAGCCTGATCGGACGCGGCCAGGTGGGCCGGTCTCTGCGCAAGAGCAGGACACCCGAGAGCGCGAGCACGTGGGAGAGCATGTAGCCGAGATTGCCGGCCGCGAGAATGAAGTAGATGTTCTGGAAGTAGAGGAGCAGGAAGATGTTGAGGAGCATGTCGACGGTCATCGCCCTGCCCGGCACGTTGTGCTTGTTCAGGACGCCGAGCTGCTTGATCGTCATCTTCTCCTCGGAGAGCGCGTAGAGCGCACGCGAGCCGTCCATCGTCGCGGTGTTCATCGACAGGAGCAGCCCGCCGCAGAGACAGACGACGAGGAACTTCCCGAATGTGTCGCCCGCGATCGTGTTGACGACGTCGGTGAGCCAGACCACGCCCGTGAGGTCGCTGTAGAGGCCGTTGTAGCCGATCGACCCGATGACGACGATCGGGAGCATGATCGAGAGGAAGACGTTGAGCGCGCCCACCGAGATCAGCGCCTTCCGGGTGTCGTTGACCGTGTCCTTGTACTCCGGCGCGAACGTCGCGCCGGACTCCGGCCCGTAGGTCGACCACCCGAGTATGTAGAGCCAGACCATGATCATCACGAACTGGTTGAAGAACGTGGCCGAATCGCCGTAGAACTCCACGTTCGCCGCGACGAAGTTCGAGTCGATCTGGTGGTTCGAGAAATCGCCGGTGATGAAGCCGCCGATGGCGATCACGAGGACCGGGAGAATCATCAGCGCGCCGACGACGTAGCTCAGGCCGACCGCGGGGCGCATCCCGCGGATGTTGAACACCCAGCAGAGGACGATGCACATGACGCCGATGATCTGCGCCCAGCCGAGCGGCTGGATGATCGGTGGGTTGTAGACGTGGGTGGCGAGGTAGCCGTCGCCTCCGAACTCGGCGAGCAGGAGGTAGCCGATGAGGCTGCCGTAGATCGCAAGCACGCTCGACCATGCGAACCAGTAGCCGAAGACGGCAATCGGGCCCGCGAAGGAGAAGTGCTTCCGCCAGCCCTCGCGTGCGTAGACCGAGAGGCCGCCCGGCTTGTCCGGGAACATCGCGGCCGGCTCGCAGTAGATGTACGCCTGCAGCGCGCCGATGATCGCCGAGACGACGAACAGCGCGATCGCCCACTTGCCGCCGAGCGCGATGATGGACCCCCAGAGTGCAATGAGCAGGAAGCCCGGGTTGGCGAGACCGATGACGAACCCGTCCCACCAGCGGATCGTCTTGAGGAGACGCCGTTCGTCTACAGCAACTTCAGCCATGCATCCTCCTCCGGATGAAAGACGCCCCTAGCCGGGTCCCGACTCTAGACGCCAGATCGGACTGATACACCGCATCGAGATGGGCGACGGTAACACTCGCGCAAAGCAAGTTCAATCGCGGCGCCCGGGCGTGCGAAACTGCTCCGGACGACGCTGAAAGGAGCGACATGGCGGTAGCGATTCGACAGGACGTCTACATCGGCGGGGAGTGGCTTCCCGGCGACGGCGAGGAGATCGAGGTCAGGAGCCCAGCGACCGACGAGCTCCTCGGAACCGTCACCGCGTCCTCTCCGACCCAGGTCGAGGCCGCCGTGCGCGCCGCTGCCGAAGCGTTCCCCACCTGGCGCAAGGTGTCGCTCCTCGAGCGCGTGGAGCTGTGCCGCGCTGCGTTCGCCATCTGCATGGAGCGGGCCGACGAGATCGCCGAGATGATCACGAAGGAGGTCGGCAAGACCATCCGCGAGTCCCGCGAGGAGATGGTCGAATACACCGCCGACCACTTCCGCCGCGCGTCCGAGGACGTCCTTCGCCATGCCGGCAAGGTCCT
>JAICVP010000188.1 GCA_025935275.1 Thermoleophilia bacterium | reverse complement strand
CACGAGCAAGATCGCCCACCAGCGGCCGATCGAAAATCCGACGGCCAGGTGAAGCGCAATGAGCGTAAGCCACACGAGCTCAGCCCAGCCGGCGCCGACAGAACCCTCACTTGCTGCGGTGATCGCCATGACGAGGACGACAACGGAGATATATGCCGCTATGCTGAGGGCGTATCGCACTATTGCTATGTATAGCATGATTGAGATATGAGTCAACCCGTGGAGAGAATTCGCGCTCGTCTCGCCGGAGCCGAGGAGGGCTGGCTCTTCGCCCAGATCGCCGGCCAGGTCGCCGACCGTCGCAAGGAGCGCGGGCTTTCCCAGGCCGACCTCGCCGAGCTCGTCGGCACGACGCAGTCGGCGATCGCGCGGCTCGAGAGCGGAGGGCGACCGCCCCGAATCGACACGCTCCTGCGCATCGCGAACGCCCTCGACGCCGACCTGCACATCGAGCTGCTCGACCGCGAGCCTGGCTAGACTCGGCACGATGCGGGTCTCGGCTGTAGCGCTGGTGGGCGTGCTCGCCCTGCTCGTAACCGCCTGCGGCGGCGGCGGCGAGGCGCGCCTGTCCGAGGAGGACTTCCAGACCCAGGCGAACGCCATCTGCGCGAAGTACGACAAGCAGCTCGACGCGATTGGCTCGCCCGAGAGCATCGATGAGATCCCGGACCTGGTCGACCAGGCGCTCGCGATCCTGGACAAGGAGATCGACGAGATCGCGGCTCTCAACCCGCCCGAGGAACTACAGGACGACTTCGACAGGATGCTCGCTGCCTCCGACCGGACGAAGGCAGCAGCCACCGACCTCTCCGAGGCGGCAAAGGCCGGCGATCAAGCCGCCGTGCAGAAGGCGCTCGAGGAGGGCAACGCGGCGAGCAACGAGGCCGACGGCCTCGCGGCCGACCTCGGCCTCAGCGACTGCAACTCGGGCTAGCGGCCGGTGAAGCCGGGCTCGCGCTTCTCGAGGAAGGCCGAGACGCCTTCGGCAAAGTCCTCGCTCGACGCGGCCGCGGCTTGAAGCCGAGCCTCGAGCTCGAGCTGTTCCTCTAGCGTCGCGTTCGAGGCCCTGTCGAGCAGGCGCTTCGTCATCCCGATCGCCCGGGTGGGCAGGGCGGCGAGCTCGGCCGCCCGGGAAGCCGCGCGCTCGGCGAGCTTGCCGGCCTCGACCACCTCGGCGACGAAGCCCCACGCGTGCGCGTCGCCGGCCGTTAGCTGCTTGCCGGAGGCGAGCCACTCGAAGGCACGGCCGTAGCCGAGCAGGCGCGAGAGGAAGAAGCTCGCTCCCGTGTCCGGGACGAGCCCGATGGTGATGAAGGCGGGAACGAAGACCGCTGAGTCCGCGGCGAGCCGGATGTCGCACGCGGCCGCCAGCGCGAGCCCGGCGCCTGCCGCGGGTCCGTTGACGGCGGCGAGGACCGGCTTCTCGAGCGAACGGAGCGAGAGCACGTTGCGGTTGTAGGTCGAGCGGAGCCGCTCGCCGATGTCGCCCGCCCCTTCCTGGAACTCCTTCAGGTCCTGCCCGACGCAGAAGCCACGCCCGGCGCCGGTGAGCACCACAGCGCGCACCTCCGGATCGGCAGCCTCCTTGAGCGCCGCGCGGAATCCGTCCTGCATGGCACGGTCGAACGCGTTCAGGACGTCCGGACGGTTGAGCGTGATCGTCATCACGCCGCCGTCTCGCTGCGTCTCGACCTCGGCCACTCGGTAGACCTCCCCGCCGCTGCTAGCTTGGAACGGTGGATCTTACGTTCATCTCGTCGTCCGAAGTTCCGGCCGAAGAGGACGTTCTCGACGCGTATTCGCAGGCAGTCATCAAGGTCGCCGAGCTTCTCTCGCCGTCCGTTGCCAACCTCAGGGTCTCCCGTCGGGTCCGCGGCGGCCGACGCATGGTCGGCGGTGGGAGCGGAGTGGTCGTCACCCCCGACGGGTTCATGCTCACCTCTGCGCACGTGGTCGCAGCGGGCACCGCTGGAGTGCGCGCCTCGTTCGTCGACGGCTCGGAGGTCGGCGTCGAGGTGGTGGGAACCGACCCGCTCTCAGACCTCGCCGTTCTGCGGGCCGAGGGCAGCGACTTCAGCGCCGCAGTCCTCGGAGATGCTGAGCACCTCCGCGTCGGCCAGCTCGTCGTCGCAATCGGGAACCCGCACGGCTTCGCGGGCTCGGTGACGGCAGGGGTCGTCTCGGCGCTCGGCCGGTCTCTGCCCGTGCGCTCACGCGCAGCCGGCCGCATCGTCGAGAACGTCATCCAGACAGACGCAGCTCTCAACCCGGGCAACTCGGGCGGCGCGCTCGCCGACGGCCACGGACACGTCGTGGGGATCAACACGGCCGTCGCCGGAGTCGGTCTCGGCCTCGCCGTCCCGATCAACGAGACGACGCGGAAGATCATCGGGGCCCTCATGAGCGAAGGCCGCTTTCGGCGCGCCTACCTCGGCATCGCCGGTGGGCCGCGCCCCCTGCCTCCCCGCCTCGCTCGCGAGCTGGGCCGGGAGACCGGCGTCGAGATCGTCGACGTCGTGGAGGGCAGCCCCGCCGCGGCCGCAGGCCTTCGCGCCGAGGATCTGATCGTCGAGCTGAACGGCATCGCGGTTGCCGGCGTCGACGACCTGCAGCGCCTGATGGCGGGCGAGCTGATCGGCGAATCAGTCTTGCTGGAGACCGTGCGCGAGGGGAAGCGCTCACGCGTGGAACTCGTACCGGTCGAGCTGGAGGTCTAGCTACTTGCCCTTGATCTCGGGCTTGCGCTTCTCGAGGAACGCCTTCATCCCCTCCTGAGCATCCTCGGACGAGAGCGCGAGGTGAAAGGCCTTGCGCTCGGCTTCGAGACCGGCGCGGAGGTTCGTCTCGAAGGCCTGGTTCACGGACTCCTTGGCGAGCCGCACGCCGATCGGGCTCTTCGCGGCGATCGCCTGCGCCACTCGCTTCGCTTCGTCGAGCCATGCCTCGGCGGCGACCACGCGTGCCACGAGGCCGGCCGCCTCAGCCTCCCGGGCCGACAGGAAACGGCCGGTGAGGATGACGTCCATCGCCTTCGACTTGCCGATCGCTCTCGTCAGCCGCTGAGTGCCGCCGGCCCCGGGCAGGACACCGAGGTTCGTCTCGGGCTGGCCGAACTGCGCGGTCTCGGAGGCGACGATGAGGTCGCACGCCATGGCGAGCTCGCAGCCCCCGCCAAGGCAGTAGCCGGATACGGCGGCGACGATCGGCGTTCGCACGGAGCGAATCGCATCCCACTTGTCGATGCGTCCGCCGAAGTAGAGCTCGAGGTGCGTCGGGTTCGAGAGATCGCCGATGTCGGCGCCGGAGGCGAACGCCTTGTCGTCCCCCGCGAGCACGATGCAGCGCACCGCCTCGTCGTCGTCGAGATTTTCGAGTGCACCGACGAGCTCGGACATGAGCTGATTGGACAGTGCGTTTAAGGCTTCCGGCCGGTTCAGCCGAATGACGGCGATGGGCTCCTCGCGCTCGAGCAGGACAGTCATCGGTCGGTCAGGCGGACGGAGATCCGCCAGGACGCCCACCAGCGCCCCTCCTCTCTCGTGAATACATCGGTCACGGCGTAGGTGCCGTTCAGGCTGCGCCCCTCCATGCGCGCCAGCCACCGGAGGCGGGCCTTGACGATCGCCACGTCCCCGTACATGCGCACGTCTTCGACCTCCGCTTCGAGGAGCTCGGTCTCGATGCCCGGGAGCGACGCGATCCAGTTCTCCCGCGGCATGTGGCGCGAGACTCCGCCCACGCTGGTGAGCTCGAAGTCCTGGGCGAGGAACCGGTCGGCGGCGTCCTGGTCCTGCCGCTGGACGATGCCCGCCCAGACCTCCTCGAGCCGGGCAAATTCCTCAGTCATCGCTCTTCTTTCTGGAGAGGAACTTCTCGACGGCCTCGCGCGGCTCGTCGGTCGCCATCGACAGCGCGAGCCAGTCGCGGGCGTGGTTGACGGTCTCGTGCCAGGACAGGTCGCGCCAGAAGTTGAGCTGCTGCTTCGTGTAGCGCACCGTCTGCGGAAGCTTCGCCGTGAGGCTCTCGACGAGGCGGTCTACCTCCGCGTCGAGACCGTCGCGCGGAACAGCCGAGTTGACGAGGCCCCACTCCGCCGCCTTGGCCGCAGGGATCTCCTCGCAGAGAAGAAGGATCTCTCGCGCGCGGCGGTCTCCGACCATGATCGGAAGCCACTGCGTGGCGCCGCCCGCCGGCACGGACCCGTGCTCGGGCCCGACGTGGCGGATGAAGGCGTCATCGGCCATGACAGCGAGGTCGCACGCCATCTGCAGCTCGTTGCCGCCGCCCACGCAGATGCCGTTGATGCGAGCGAGCGTGGGCTTGCCGATCTCGCGCAACCGGTCGTGCATGTCCTTGAAGGCGCCGAACCACTTCCAGTACTCGCCCGGCTTGCCCAGGTAGTCCTCGCTCCAGGACTT
>JAICVP010000152.1 GCA_025935275.1 Thermoleophilia bacterium | reverse complement strand
GACGCGTCGAGGACGTCCGAGTCGAAGTGCTGCACGAAGGCCTGACGCTCCTCGTTCCAGCCCTTGGTCATGATCTGGCGGTAGATCGCGTCTCTCGCCGCGCGCCAGGTGTCGAGGTCGGCGGGCAGGCCGCGGAAGGTGGCGATCCGGATCGCGCGCTCGATCGCGACCCAGCACATCAGGCGCGAGTACGTGAAGTCATGCCGGCCGCCGCGGACCTCCCAGATTCCCTCGTCGGGCTGGTCCCAGTTCTCGCAGATCCAGTCGGTGACGCGGGAGAGCTCCACCCAGCCGTCGTGCGCCAGCGCCCGTCCGTACTTGTTGAAGAGGTACACCGAGTCCATCAGCTCGCCGTAGATGTCGAGCTGGAGCTGGTCGTACGCGCCGTTTCCCACCCGCACCGGCCTGGACCCGCGGTAGCCCTCGAAATGGTCGAGCGTCTCCTCGGTGAGCTTGCTGCGCCCGTCGATCCCGTACATGATCTGCAGCGGGCCGGAGACCGCATCGGTGCTCGAGCCCACCCGGTCGCGGAGCCAGCCCGTGAACGCTTCCGCCTCCTCAGTGAAGCCCAGACGGAGAAGTGCGTAGAGCGAGAACGCCGCGTCCCGGATCCACGTGTAGCGGTAGTCCCAGTTCCGCCCGCCGCCGATCGCCTCCGGGAGACTGGTCGTCGGCGCGGCGACGATGGCGCCCGTGGGGCGGTAGGTCAGGAGCTTCAGCGTCAGGGCCGAGCGATTGACCATCTCGCGCCAGCGTCCCTTGTAGGTGGAACGGGAGACCCATGCGCGCCAGAACGCGATCGTCTCCTCATAGGCGGCGCGGGTCTCCTCTTCGGAGTATTCGCGCGGCACGTAGTCGGGCTCCACCCGCTCGAGGACGAAGGTGACCGACGACCCCGCCCGGACGGTGAACTCGCAGTGGATGCCAGTCGCATCGCACGCCACCGGCGTCGTCGCCTGGAGCGCCAGGCACAGGTTCGGCGAGCGGAAGACGACGCCGTGCTCGTGCTGCTCGACCTCGTGCTGGTCGCGCCCGTAGTTGAAGCGCGGCTGCAGCTCGACCCGGAAGCGCATCTCGCCGCGGACACCCTCCACGCGCCGGATGAGCCGGTGACGGTGGATGTCCTCCGTGGACTCCGCGATCGGCATGAAGCCCTGGATCTCCCCCACGCCCTCCTCGCTCAGGAAGCGCGTGATGAGGACGTTCGTGTCGGGGAAGTAGAGCTGCTTCGGCGTCCAGTTCTCCGCAACGGGCGAGATGCGGTAGTGACCCCCTTTCTCCTTGTCCAGGATCGAAGCGAAGACGCTCGGCGAGTCGAAGGACGGGCAGCAGTACCAGTCGATAGTCCCGTCGGTGCCCGTCAGCGCGACCGTGTGCAGGTCGCCCATGATCCCGTGCTCGGCAATCGGCAGGTAATCGGGCATGTCGGTATTAGCGCCAGGGGTGGCGCCGAACGTCAAGTGAGAAGCCTCGGAAGGCTCAGCCGCCGTGCGTGATGAGCGGCAGGGCAGCCATCAGGATCGCCGTCGCAAATGCGGCGAGGCCCACTGCAAGGAAGCGAACGCTCATTCCAGGCCAAAGCAAAGGCCGAAACCCACGGCAGGCCTCCCCCCCGAACGGGGGGTTTTTCGCGCCCTGACCGGTTCGATACTGACTTCATGGGGCTAAATGAGGGGCTTCGACACTCGCTCGAGTCGTACCTGAAGAAGAGCGCCGCAGAGCTCGATGAGCGCGGCGCCGAGATCACGTTCCGCGAGAACGAGGTCGAGTACGAGCTGAAGCGGCTCGAAACGCTCGAGAACGAGCTCACCGAGCGCGCCGCCCGCGTCGAGGAACTCCGGCCGCTGCAGGAGCGGGCCGACGAGGGCTTGCGCCGGGGGCTGAGCACCATCGAGGAGCGGGCCCTCGCACTCGCGGAGAAGGCCGGTGAGCTGCGGGAGCGGACGACGAAGATCGTCGAGGCCGAGGCGGAGCTGAGCGAACGCGAGCGGCTTGCCGCCTACCGCCGCGACCGCCTGCGCTCCGAGCAAAAGCTTCTGGCCGAGCGCGAGCGGGAGATCGTGGACGCCGAAGGCGATCTCCTCAGCGCGGAGACCGCCACGCAGGCCACCCGCTGGATCGAGCATCGCGAGAAGCGAGTGAACGACAACGAGGCACTGATCCAGGAGCGGATCGAGGACGTCGCGCGGCGCGAAAAGGAGCTCGAGGCGCGCGAGGTGCGCACGAACGTCGACCTGCAGGTGCGCCAGGACGAGCTCGACCGGCGTGAGCGCGAGCTCGCCGACCTCGAGGAGAAGCTCGCCCGCAAAGAGCGCGAGCTCCGCGTCTACGTGGCGCAGATCCAGGGCGGCCTCCCCGTTCCGACGCTCGTCCGGCCCCAGCCCTAGCGAGCCCAAGTGCCGGCTGATGGAAGGAGGCCGGCGCCCGGAGAAATGACCTTCGGCGGGCACCGGCCTCCGACCTAGGGAGAGGTGGGCTGCGGACCCACGACCGGGAGAGGCGGCGTTTGGACCGCCGCGCCGAACCTAGAGCATCCGTCCTACGACATGCTAGGACCGGTTGTCGGAATTTGCGCGAAAAAATGAGCAAACTTCCACACAGCCCACAGGCATCCACAGGCATGTGGAAATCTCGCGGGAAGAAACGACGGGACACGGCCGTCTGGAGGGCATGTTCAGACTCGCAGTGGCGCTCGTCCTTCTCATCGCCCTCGCCGGCGCGACCGCGGATCTCGCACGCGGACGTCGGCCGCTTCTCTTCGCCTAGCTAGAAGCCCCCGAAGCCGCTGTCGTGCCCGGCACCCGGCACCTTGCTCTGCTGGCGCGAGCGCTCGGAGTCCTGCTCGGCCCGGCGCGCCTCCTCGGCGCCTCGCAACCTGCTCTCCTCCTCCTCGCGCAGCTCCTCCTCCGACCGCTTTTTGCGGCGGAACCACTTCGAGATGTTCATGAGGCGCAGGATACGTGAAAGCATGCTCGCGCCCTGATGCCCGAACAGCCGCAGATCACCGCTGGCGCGTACCTGCGCCTCGTCGCCCTCGGCGCCGTGGTCGGCATCCCGGCGGCGCTTGTCGCGGCCATGTTCCTGGCGCTCGTCCACGACGTCGAGCACTGGCTCTGGCACGACCTCTCCGATGCACTCGGGCACTCCTCGCCTCCCTGGTACCTGGTCATCGGGCTACCCGCGGTCGGCGGCCTGATCGTCGCGCTCGCCCGGCTGCTTCTGCCCGGAGATGGAGGCCACCGTCCGCTCGAGGGGCTCTCCATGGGAGCTACGCCCGTGGCCTACGGGCCCGGCATCGCCCTCGCAGGCCTCGGCACGCTCGCGTTCGGCGCTGTCCTGGGCCCGGAGGCGCCGCTGATCGCCCTCGGGTCCGTGGTCGGAATGTCGGTGACGCTCTTCTATCGCGCCAACCAGCGAGAGGAGAGAGTGCTTGCGACAGCCGGGTCCTTCTCCGCCATCTCCGCGCTCTTCGGCGGTCCGCTCGTCGGCGGTATGTTGATGGTCGAGGGCGGTCTCGCTGCCGGCGCCGCGCTCCTCCCCTTGATCCTGCCGGGGTTCGTCGCGGCCGCGGTCGGCTACCTGATCTTCGTCGGCTTCGGTGACTGGGGCGGCATTCAGGCTCAGTCTCTGGTCGTTCCCGATCTGCCGCCCTACACGGGTACGCACTTCGGCGATCTTCTCGTCGCGGTCTGCGTCGGCGTCCTCGCCGCTCTCGTGGTCACCGCCGCCCGCCGGGGCGCGGGAGTCCTGGATCGCCGCCGGGACCGGGCGCAGATTCCACTCCTGCTCGTGGCGGGCGGGCTCGCCGTCGGCCTGCTCGCCCAGACGGCCGATTGGCTCGGCGCGAACTCGCAGGACGTCCTCTTCTCGGGTCAGGCCTCGGTTCCCGGCCTCGTGACGTCGGACTCGACGAAGATCGTCCTCATCCTCTTCCTCGCCAAGGCGATCGCCTACGGCGTGAGCCTCGGAGCCGGCTTTCGCGGAGGCCCCGTCTTCCCGGCCATCTTCCTGGCGATCGCACTCGCGACATTCGCCTGCGTCTGGTTCGACGTCTCGCCCACGCTGGCGGTCGCCATCGGCACCGCCGCCGGCACGGCCGCGGTGACGCGCCTCCTCGTCACTGCATCGCTCTTCGCCACGCTCCTCGTCGGAACGGCAGGTATCGACGCGGTTCCGGCCGCCGTGATCGCCGCCTCGGCTGCCTGGCTGACGATGGCGGCGGTCGACCGCCGCACCGGTCCGAGCCCCTCGCCGCCCGTCAGCTGAGCCGGCTCTCGAGCGCCGCGATCGCGCTTCGGAGCTCGGTCAGAGCCTGCGTGAGGCGCGCGACGTCCTCCTCACGCCGCGCAATGTCCTCCTCATGGCGCCTGTCCTGGACTCGCTGCACCACGGCGCTCGTCACGCCCGCGGTGAGGAACGAGATGAACGACACACCGAGAACCATCTCGATCGAGCCGATGATCTTTCCGGAGGTGCCCGCCGGCACCACATCTCCGTAGCCGACGGTCGTCACCGTCTGCAGGGCCCACCAGAAAGCGAGGCCGAAGGAGGGGAAACTGTCCTCGTCGAGGAAGCGAATCGCGATCCCGCCCGCGAGAGCGAGCCCGAGGAAGGTGGTGGCCAGGGCGAACGTGATCGAGCGCGCGTTCGCCACCTTGCGAATCCGCCGCTCGATCAGGGCCGGTCTCTCCCGGTGCGGTCCGAGAACGCTCACGTTCCGGCGGAATTCGACGCCGAAGCCCCCTCCCCTGGCCCGTTTTGCGAGTAGAACCGCCTCGTCCTAGTTTCGGCCCGTACCGAAGCCCCGCCTAGCGGGGCTGTCGCTTCGTAGCAGGCCTTTGCTTGATCGGGCGCCGAGATCGGCCGCTTCTGAGCTTCCGCCTGGCCGAGCGCTTGGTCGCCTTCGTCTTCGCCGATTCCCGGAACCCGGGGTCGAGGAACCGTGCCGACGGTCCTCGGCAGCATTCGTCGTCACCCTAAAGGGCTCCTGAGGGCTGTCGTCGCTCGGCTGCTCGAAGTGAAAAACTTCGCGACAGATGAGAATGATTGCCGGCGTTCTCGCCGTGCTGGCTGCTGCGTTCCTGGGGCTCTGCGGCCTCTTTCTCATCCTCTATCGGGGTGAGGCCGGTAGCGAGGAGGACGTCCAGGTGGGTATCGGTGGCACCGACGTCGATGCCGACCTCGTGGGCGCAGGTCTTCTCGCCCTTGCCTTCGCCCTCACCGTTTTGGCGGGCCGGTTCATCCGACGTCACTAGCTCAGGATCGATGCCCTCAAGGCGAAAACCCCCTGTC
>JAICVP010000237.1 GCA_025935275.1 Thermoleophilia bacterium | reverse complement strand
GCCGTGTACCAGGCGACGTAGAGGGCGAAGAGGCCCGGGGGCCGGATCTTGAAGCGCCGGTCGACGAGGAGGAGGAAGCCGACGCCGAGCAGGTTCCACAGGGACTCGTAGAGGAAGAGTGGATGGAACGTCGGCTCGGCGATGTATTGCTCGGGCCGGTTCTGGACGTCGATCTCGAGCCCCCACGGAAGATCGGTCGGCTTGCCGAAGAGCTCCTGGTTGAAGTAGTTGCCCCACCGGCCGATCGCCTGCGCGAGCAGCAGCCCCGGTGCGACAGCGTCCATGAACCGGTAGATCGAGTTGCCGGAGCGGCGGACGACGATCGCACCCGCGATCACGCCGCCGAGAATCCCGCCCCAGATTCCGAGCCCGCCCTTCCAGATCTCGAAGACCCCCTGCCACTTCGGGTCGGGCACCTCGCTCCAGCTCGTGACTACGTGGTAGAGGCGCGCGCCCACGATGCCGCCCGCCACGCCCCACATGGCCACGCGGAAGACGAGATCCCAGTCACCGCCGCGTCTCGTCCAGCGAACGCCGGTGAGCCACGTCGCCGCCAGGATCCCGAGCAGGAGCATCACGCCGTAGGCGTGGAGCTCGAGCGGGCCGACGTCGATGCTGCCGCTGGAGGGGCTGGGGATGGACGCGAGCGGAAAGCTCACGCCGGGGAGTTTGGCGAATCAGCCGGAGAGGTGGCGCGACTAGTGCGCGCGCTGACTGATCTGGGGCGACGCTCGCAAGAGGCAAGCGAGCAGCGACGAGACACAACGAGCGGTACGGCGAGGTGCTGCGAGTGCAGCCTCTTCGCAGCGAGCGGCGTCAGGCAGGCGGCCGAGTCGGGCTTCGCCCGGCGAAAGCCGCGCCGTCCAGATCGGTCAGAGGAGAATCTGAAGGGCCGTCGACTCAGGACAGCCGCGCCGCAGGAGCTCGGTGGCGAGGTGCAGGTCGACGCTTGTGGACTCGGCCAGCTGACGAGCCGTGTCCCGCTCGTAACCTGCGCGCTCGAGCTCCTCTTCACGCCACAGGAGCACGCGTTCGGCTTCGGTGTCGAAATCGAGGTCTTGGAGTTCCGCCGCAGTCATGGTCTCTTTGAGTTCGGCCGAGATTGGACTTCGGTTGTCCCCCTGCCGGGTGATTTGAAGTCCTCAGGATGAGCTAGGCCGCTCAGTCCACCGAAGCGGCGATCCGAAGCGCTTCTTGCCTGGAAATGTCGGCTTCGAGCCGCAGAGTCCGCGTGCCGCGCTCCCAGAGGAGGACATTCCCGGCGAGTCTGACCTGCTCGGACTGCATCTCCCCGTCGCGGTCGAAGTAGGAGAAGAAGTGCGCGCCCTCGATCCAGAAACCAGGCTGCCCGTCGACGGTCACCGCCTGGATCTTTGCGTCCGGCGCGACCTTCTTGAAGAGCGCCTCGTCCACCGAGGCGGCGAACTGGGTGAAGAGCGCGCGCGGCTCGTCCGAGCTGCCGTAGACGAAGGACACCATGCCGCCGGGCGGGTTTTCCTGGAAGTAGACGCCGTCGGGCGCGCCGAGCGCCTGCGGGACGACGAGGTCGAAGTCGGCCCGCTCGCGCGCTTCTTGCAGGCTGACGTGGTCGCCGAGGAAGGTGCCGAGCCCGGTCTCCACTGAGACCGTCGGCAGCTCCTCGACCCGCTGGATCGTGACGCCCCGAAGATGGAAGAACTCGAGGACCGCCGCGCGCGTCTGCGGGACGGCGAGGACGGCGCCGACCGCGACCGCGACAACGGCCAGCGCGAGCACGAGCGCACGGCGCTGAACGAACGGGCGGCGGGCCGGCGGTTGGCGGATCCCGCGCAGGACACGGCCCTCGAGGTCGGGCTCCCCCGGCCACTCCAGGCTCGTGCCCAGGTCGCGCAGTGCGAGCTCGAGCTCAGGCATATGCCTCCTCCCCAATCTGCTCGCGCAGCCGCCCGAGCGCGCGCGAGAGCCTGGACTTGACGGTGCCGCGCCGCCAGCCGAGCGCGGCTGCGGTCTCCTCCTCGGAGAGCTCGAGGAAGTAGCGGCACGCGATCACGAGCCGGTCGTCCTCGCGCAGCTCGTTCACGGCCGCGAGCAGCAGCTCGCGCGGCTCGGTGTCGATGGCTGTCGCCTCGGGGTAGGGGGCCGCCTCCCCCGATGGCGTCGCCGCAACCGTCCGCAGCGTGAGGGGGGCGCGGCGGCCCGCGGCCCGGCGGCGGTTGCGGGCCTCGTTGGCGACGATCTGCAGGATCCAGGGCCGGAACGGCGCGCCGGTCCGGAAGCGGTGCAGCGCCGACCAGGCCTTCACGAACCCCTCCTGGGCAGCGTCTTCGGCATCCGCGGCGCTCCCGGCGATGAGGTACGCCGTGCGAAACGCGATCCCCTGATATGCCTGCACGAGGTCTCCATAGGCGGCTTCATCGCCCTGCTTGGCCCGCTCGACGAGCTCCGTTTCCTCCAGTGGACGGCCCTCCACTGCCCCCTTCTACACCTCCTGGCGGCCCCGGGTTCCCTCTCCGCTATGAGTAGGCGCGTGCGCGCCGGCCTCCTGCTCCTTCTGCTGGTGGCCGCGTGCGGCGGCTCGGCGGCCGCGGACAGCCCACTCGCCCATCGCATCGAGCACCTCGAGGAGCACGGATTCGAGGTGCAGGAGATGGCGCCCGAGGGTGATCCGCTCCCCGAGGCGATGGCGGTCGTTCAGCTCGACGGCGCCACGGCCACGATCTACGCGTACGGGAGCGAGGCCGACGCTGTTCAGGCCGCGAAGGCCTTCGCCGCAGAGGAGCAGGCCGCTCCCGATCGCGTGCGCGTGCAGCGCGAAGGCCTGACCGTCTACCTCGGCCGAGCGCCCGCAGGCGGGAAGCTCCCGTCGGTCGACTTCGAGGACGTCGTCTTCACCGCCGAGGAAGAGCACTGAGCCGCCCCTTGGCTCGGCGGGCCAGGGAGGATAGGCTCGCCTCTTCGAGCCGCTCTCGTCGGAGGTATCCCATGCGCACCCGAAATCAGGTCCCCTTCTATCTCTCGGCTGCGATGGGAGGCGCGGCGCTCGCCTACTTCCTCGACCCGCAGAACGGGCGGCGCCGGCGGCATCAGAGCCGCGACCAGCTGCTCTCGCTCGCGCGCCAGGGGACGAAGCGGGCCCGCAAGCTCGTCCACCACGCCACCTCCGACGCGGCCGGCCAGGCCCGGCGCGCGGCGCATGCCCTGCGCAAGCCGGAGGAGGTCGAGCTCGACGACACCACGCTCGTGGACAAGGTCGAGTCGATCGTTTTCCGCAAGCACGACGTCCCGAAGGGACAGATCAACATCAACGCGGAGAACGGCGTCGTCTTTCTGCGCGGCCAGGTCGAGAATCCCGAGCTTGTCGAGACGCTCGAGGCGCGCGTGCGCAAGGTGCGCGGCGTGAAGGACG
>JAICVP010000269.1 GCA_025935275.1 Thermoleophilia bacterium | reverse complement strand
TCGTGCGCTTCTGCGACGCGTTCAACGTCCCGCTCGTCACCTTCGTCGACGTCCCGGGCTTCCTGCCGGGAACGGCGCAGGAGTGGGGCGGGATCATCCGCCACGGCGCGAAGCTCCTCTACGCGTACTGCGAGGCGACCGTTCCGAAGATC
The DNA here is from genome assembly GCA_025935275.1 of Thermoleophilia bacterium. Lineage (GTDB taxonomy): Bacteria > Actinomycetota > Thermoleophilia > Gaiellales > Gaiellaceae > DATEOR01. The sequence goes on along the minus strand of JAICVP010000269.1, from coordinate 2,766 downwards.
GCGGTGATTACGCGCAAGGCCTACGGAGGCGCATACGACGTCATGAGCTCGAAGCACATCCGGGCGGACTTCAACTTCGCCTGGCCGACCGCGGAGGTAGCGGTCATGGGGCCGGAAGGCGCGGTGAACATCGTCTTCCGCAAGGAGCTCGAGGAAGCGGAGGACCCCGACGCCCGGCGCGCTGAGCTGATCGAGGACTACAAGGATCAGTTCGCCAACCCGTACGTCGCGGCCGAGCGCGGCTACGTCGACGACGTCATCGAGCCGAGGCGAACGCGCCCCGTGCTCATCGACGCGCTGAAGACCGCGATCACGAAGCGCGAGCGCCGGCCGCCCCGCAAGCACGGCAACATCCCGCTCTGACGGGTTAGGTCAACCACGCGAGCGCGTGCGCGCCGAACGGAAGCGTGGCCACCAGCTGGGTGGTGCCTGTGCGCCCGATCAAGACCTCGTCATCCGTTGCGATGGCAACGTAGAGCTCGTCAGGTGACCATGTAATGGCAGTGGCTCCTTTCACCGCGGGGAGAGTCATCGCATCGCCGCCCCGGCTCACCATCACGTATTCGCGGTCGGGGTCCGCCCGAGCGAAGGCGAAGTTTCCGATGGGCGAGACCCGGAGGTCCTCGATGTCGGCGCCGATATGGGACAAGAACGTCTCCAGCCCGCCCTGCGCAAAGACGGCAGCGGCAGTGTCGCCGGGCCTCTCCAGGATCGCGACGAAGCTTGTGAGCCCGAACCAGGCCACCTGGGCGAACCGCCACTGGCCCGCGTCTTCGACGCCCGCGGACCTGAGGGCTTCGGCGAGTTGCGGACGGGAGAAGAAGATGAAGGGACTGCCGTGGCGCCGCGCGACCACGAGGTTGCCGTCGAGGACCACGCTCAGCCCGCCGTCGCCACGCCAGGCGGGTGCGCACCCGTTCACGTTGGCGAACTGCACGCCCTCCGAGCTCCGGACGGAGGTGAAGTCGCCGGTGCAGCGCGCGGCCAGAGAACCGTCCTGGCTCCAGACCAGTCCGTTGCAGTCCGGGGGATGGAGTGGGCGCTCGGGGGCCATGCTGGGAAAGCGGAAGGCCTGCGTCTGGCAGGCGGCATCGGCGGTCAGGAGGACTCCGTGCAGCTCTCGCGGCGGCGGCGCCGGCGCGCCAGAGGCGTTTCCGTGGCTGCGGATCCCGTCGGCGACCGCCACGACGAGGAGCACGGCCACTGCTCCACCGACAAGCCAGGTGACCGAGCTACGCATCAGCGCCAGGCCAGGTCGCGGGCCGAGATAGCGAGGTGGCGGACGCGGGCGTCGCCCGTGTCCGGCCGCAGCAAGTAGACCGATCCTTCACTGGTTGCTGCGACGACCCAGCGCTCGCTCGGTGACCAGGCGAGCGACGTCACGGTGCCGCCGACTGGCGCGATCGGCGCCGGACCGCCGCCTGCGTCGAAGGTGCCGGCCAGCACGCCGTCGAGCCAGAGAGTCGCGTAGCGCCGCTTGGGGCTGAGCTGGAGAAACGCACGGCGGTACCGCGGCAGCTGCGCCCGCACCAAGACCTCTCCGTCCTCGACGATCACGAGCTCCCTCGTCGGCAGGACCGCGGCGAAGCGGGAATCGGTGAACCAGGCGACCGTCTGCACGGGGTGCGGATACAGGGTGCGAACGCAGCGCGCGGTCGCGTTGTCGCCCGGGAGCGTGAAGAGGCGCTGGCCCCTTCTGCAGTTGATCGTCCACTCGACGAGCCTGCCGTCATGCTCCTGGGTCAGGGTCCCGTCGGGCTTGAACGCGGGTGCGCGTCCCCGGACGACGATCGGCTGGCCGGCGGCGGTCTCGAGCGCGAACCCGTCGTCTCTCGGAACCGCGACGACTCCGCCCAGCGGGCTCCACACCGAACCTCCGGGAGCCGCCACTCGGCCGTCCGGGGACAGCGAGAACCGGCAGGAGCTGTAGGCCGGCGGGCGATCGTCCGTGAACCCTGCGAGCTCGAGCGTGCGGAGGCGGCATCCGTCCGTCGGGTCGCTGTAGAAGACGGTGCCCATGGAGCCGGCTGGCATGCCGGGTGGGACGATGCGCCGCTCCGCGGACGGCGCGGCCGCCTTCACGTCACGATCGCGCAGGCCACCCCGTAGCGCGTCTGCCGCCGCAGCCGCGGCGACCGCGAGAACAGCCGCGAGCACGACCCACGTCCGCATCTCCAAAGACGATACGCCGCGCGCGCGGCGGAAGTTCTAGGCGGTCTCGAGGACGACGAGCTCGGGAAGGCGCGGCTCGTCGAACTCTTCCTTGAACGCGGTGACGACATCCGGATCGAACTGCGTCCCCGCGCAGCGCTCGAGCTCGGAGATGGCCCGCTCGTGCGAGAGCTTGGAGCGATAGACACGGTCGGTCGTCATCGCGTCGTAGGCATCGGCGACGAAGAGGATGCGCGAGCCGAGCGGGATCGCCTCTCCTCCCAGTCGGTCGGGATAGCCGTCTCCGTCCCAGCGCTCGTGGTGGTGCAAGACCCAGGAGGCGACCGGCTCGACCCCGAGCGAGTCGAGCATGCGAAAGCCGATCTGGGGATGGCGCTCGAGGACGAGGCGCTCGGCCTCGTTCAGGGGGCCGGGCTTTCTGAGGATCTCCTCGGGGATGGCGAGCTTGCCGAGGTCGTGCAGGGAGCCGGCCAGGCGGGCGAGCTCGACCTGCGCGCTCTCGAGCCCCATCTTCTTGGCCACTCGTGCCGCCAGCTCTCCGACCATGTAGGAGTGCGAGCCCGTGTAGGCATCGCGGGCATCGACCGCATGGGC
>JAICVP010000381.1 GCA_025935275.1 Thermoleophilia bacterium | reverse complement strand
GAAGGCCGGGGACCTGCGGGTTCGTGACGGCATGCGCGGCGGCCGGCAGCGCGAGCGCCGTAACGACTGACAGACACGCGAGGAGAGCCCTTGGCCGCATGGGACCGACCGTTTTCGTCGGTCCGGCTGCGTTCCCTGCGCGATTTACGGGTTCTTTACCACGACCTTGACGTCGCCCGGCCCGCGGTCCGCGAGGGCTTCCCGCACCTGCGCCTTGGTCGCGCCGTGGACCACGACGCGATCCTCCTGCACGGCGGCCTTGAACCCTTTGCGCTGTAGGTCCGCTGCAACGTCCTCGGGCGGGCCACTGGCGAATAGGTCCGCAGCCTGGGCCGACTCGACCCCTCCGCCACCTCCGGTGTCGGTCAACTCGGCCGCCCCGCCGGCGCTGCTTTCCTGGCCGCTCGTGTTGCCGCCGCCCTTCACGAGGACGGCCGTGAACGCGGCAACGACTAGGAGCGCGGCGAGCCCGACGAGCAGGCCCCGGGGGAAGCCGACCCGTTCGCGGAGAGTCTGCTCGGGCTCCTGCCGGGGCAGGTTCCTGAGGATCTCGTCGCGACGGCCCTCCGGCAGCTCGGTGAGCCCCACGCCGTGCAGAGCCTGCCTGCCCGCGGTCGCGAGCTCGACCTGCTCGGCACAGACGTCGCAGGCCGCGAGGTGCGCGGCGATCTCGTCGCGCCGCGCCGCCGGGAGCTCGCCTTCGACGTACTCGAAGAGCTCGATGTCGTGTGGGTGTGTCTCGGACACCATGCCTTGGACTACTCCTCGGCCGTCCTTGTTCCCAGGAGCTCGGCGAGGCGGCTCCGCCCGCGGAAGATGCGCGACTTCACCGTACCTTCGGCGACGTCGGTGAGCTCGGCGATCTCCGTGTAGGAGCAGCCGAGGACGTCGTAGAGGACAACGGCGACGCGGTAGTCCTCGTCGAGCTCGTCGAGCGCGGCCTGCAGGGCGCCGGAGAGCTCGCTGGTCCTGAACGCGTCCTGGGGATCGGCCGGCTCGCGCGTCTCGTCAAGGGGCTCTGCCCGGCGCTTCAGGCGCTGGTCATGGGCCGCGTTCACGCAGATGCGGAAGAGCCAGGTCGAGAAGAGCGAGCCGCCGCGGAAGCGGGGCAACCCCAGCCAGGCCCGGATGAAGGCCTCCTGAACGGCGTCGGCGGCCTCGTCGACCGAGCCGAGCGTTCGCACGGCGAGCGTGTAGAGCCTGTGCTGGTGGCGCTCGACGAGCTCCTCGAAGGCGCGGCGGTCGCCTCGTTGCGCCCGCTCGACCAACGGTGCGTCAGGATCTTCCACGGATGAAGATTCTCATCTGGCACGGCTACCTCCTCGGCGGGACAGGCTCGAACGTCTACACCAGGGCCCTGGCGCGCTCCTGGAGCCGCCTCGGGCATGAGGTCGTGGTCTTCTGCCAGGAGCCCCATCCCGAGGAGTACGACCTGGGCGGCGCAAAGGTCGTACGACCGGAGCTCGACGGGCCGCTGCCGGTCTTCGTGCTCGACCGCTACGAGGATCTGGAGGCCCGCTATCTGCAGGATCTGAGCCGGAGCG
>JAICVP010000203.1 GCA_025935275.1 Thermoleophilia bacterium | reverse complement strand
TCGATGTGGCCGTGCAGACCTTCGGGGAGCCCGAGGAGCTGCGCCAGCCAGTCCAGCGCCAGCTCTTCCACCTCGGTCGCGGCGGGAGACGTCGTCCAGAGCATCGCGTTCACGTTCAACGCGGCGACGATGAGCTCGGCGAGGATCCCGGGCTCCGAGCCCGTGTTCGCGAAGTAGCCAAAGAAACGCGGGTGGTTCCAGTGCGTGATTCCCGGGAGGATCGCCGCGTCCAGGTCGCGCAGAATCGCCTCGAACGGCTCGCCCTGCTCGGGCGGAGAGGCTGAGAGCTGCGACCGCACCTCTCCCGGGGAGACCTGCGAAGCCACCGGAAGCTCGCCGACGCGCTCGAGGTACCCGGCGACCCAGTCGAGGGCCGCTTCGCCGTCGCTCCGAAACGCGCTCACTGCTTCTTCATCAGCTTCTCGACGTCGCGCCACGGGCGCGCGTTCACGATCTGCTCCGGTCCGATCCACGCCCGCCGCGCCTGCGCGACGCCAAGTCGCATGTTCGCGAGCTCGTGCGTACGGTGGGCATCCGTTGAGATGACGAGCATCACCCCCGCCTCGGCCGCGGCTCGGGCATGGTTGTCGTCGAGGTCGAGCCGGTCAGGCTGGCAGTTGATCTCCAGGAACGTGCCAGTCTCGAGAGCCTTTTCGAGCAGCGCCTCGAAGTCCACGTCGTACGGGTCGCGGCGGTTGATCTTCCGCCCGGTCGGGTGGCCGATGCAGTCGATGTGCGGGTTCTCCATCGCCGCCTGGATGCGCCGCGTCAGCTCCTCGCGCTTGCGGTCGAATCCCGAATGGACGGAGGCCATCACCCAGTCCAGGCCGGCGAGCACGTCGTCAGCCGTTTCGAGGGATCCGTCCGCGCGGATGTCGACCTCGATGCCGCGCAGGATCTGCAGGCCCTTCGTCCGGCTGCCGACCGCCGCGATCTCCTCGGCCTGCTGCTCCAGCCGCCCGTCGCGGAGCCGTGGCCCGTGGTCGCAGACGGCGAGATAGGTGCGGCCAAGGCTTTTGGCGGCCGAGACCATCTCGTCGAGGGAGGCGCGCCCGTCGGACCAGGTCGTGTGGGAGTGGAGGTCGCCGCGGATGTCGTCCAGCTCGACGAGCTTCGGCAGCTTGCCCTCACGCGCGGCCTGGAGCTCGCCGCGGTTCTCGCGAAGCTCCGGCGGGATCCAGCTGTAGCCGAGGAAGTCGTAGAGCTCCTCCTCGGTCGCAGCGGTGAAGACCTCGTCCGTCTCGCTGTTCTTCACGCCGTACTCCGAGATCGAGAGCCCGCGCGTGACCGCCTCCTCCCGCATGGCCACGTTGTGGGCCTTTGAGCCCGTGAAGTGCTGCAGCAGGTTTCCGTAGCTCTCCGGTGGCACGACGCGCAGGTCGAAGCGCAGGCCGTCGTGCGAGACCACGGTCGCCTTCGTCCCCCCGTGCGCGACCACCTCGGCGACCCAGGGCTGCGCCACGAAGTGCGCGGTCAGGGCGGCGGGGTCGTCGGCGGTGGCGATGATGTCGAGGTCGCGAACGGTCTCGCGGCCGCGGCGCACGCTTCCCGCTGCCGAAACCTGGCGGGCAGCCGGATGCGAGCGCAGCTCCTCCACGGCATCGTCCACGGCAGGGAGCACGCGGCCGAGCAACGTCTTCGGTTCGATCGCCTTCTTCGGCTTCGCGAGCGACGCGAGCACCTTCTCCTGCGTCTTCGGCCCGAGCCCCTGCACCTCGGCGAGCCGGCCCTGCTCGGCGGCCGCACGAAGGTCGTCCGCCGACTGCACGCCGAGCTCGACCCAGAGCTTGCGCGCGGTCTTCGGGCCGAGGCCGGGCACGTGCATGACGTCCACGAGCCCGGTTGGAAGCTTGTCGCGCAGCTTCGCAAGCGCGGCCAGGTCGCCGGTCTCCGTGTACTCGACGATCTTCCCCTCGATGGTCGCGCCGATCCCGGAGAGTCGCGTCGCCTTCTTGTCGAGGGCCAGCTGCGCCACCGGAACCGCCGACTCGCGGATGCGCGTCGCGGCTCGCCGATAGGCGCTCAGACGAAACGCGTCCGCTCCGTCGAGCTCGAGCAGGTCGGCGAGCAGCTCGAACTGCTCGGCGAGCTGGGCGTTCGAGGGCAGCGTCTGGGCCACGCGGCGATGATACGCGGGTGCGCCTGGTCATCTGCCTGCCGACCTACAACGAGCGCGCGAACCTGGAGCCCATTGCACGTCGACTCGGCGAGGTGCTCGCGGAGATTGAGGCAGACCCGCGCCTCCTCGTCATCGACGACTCCTCTCCCGACGGCACCGGCGAGCTGGCCGACCGGTTGAGCGGGGAGCTGCCGTTCCTCTCTGTCCTCCATCGTGCCCGCAAGGAAGGGCTGGGCCCTGCCTACGTGGCCGGCTTTCGCTGGGCGCTCGAGCAGGGAGCCGACCGGATCGTGCAGATGGACGCCGACTTCTCGCATGACCCGGCGGACGTGCCTCGCCTGCTTTCCGCAGCGGAGAGCGCCGATCTCGCGCTCGGCTCGCGCTATGTGGAAGGTGGCGGCACACAGAACTGGAGCAAGGGCCGGCAGGCGATCAGCCGCTTCGGGTCCTTCTATGCGCGGACGTTTCTCGGCGTGCCCGTGCACGACCTCACCGGCGGATTCAAGTGCTGGCGCCGCGAAGCACTGGAGGCACTCCCGCTCGAGCGGGTCCGAACGAAGGGCTACGCCTTCCAGATCGAGACGACCTATCGCGCCAGTCGCGCCGGCCTCGAGGTCGCCGAAGTTCCGATCGTGTTTGCCGAGCGCCGTACCGGCGGCTCGAAGATGACGCGCGGCATCGTCTTCGAGGCGATGTGGAAGGTGCCGGAGCTGCGCCTGCGCGCCGCGCTGAATCGTCTGTAGTCATTGCTATCGTGAGAGCAATGGTGGGCGACGTCACGGATGCGGACTTCCAGGCCGAGGTGCTCGACTCCGACCGGCCGGTGGTGGTCGACTTCTGGGCTCCGTGGTGCGGGCCTTGCCGGGTCGTCAGCCCGATCATCGACGACCTCGCCGAACAGCACGGCGAACGCGTCAAGTTCCTGAAGCTGAACGTGGACGACAACCTGCAGACGCAGTCGCGCTACAACGTCCTCTCGATCCCCACGGTCATCCTCTTCGACCGCGGCGAGCCGCAAGAGACGGTGGTCGGCGCGCGCTCAAAGACGCATTACGAGTCGGCGTGGGAACGCTGGCTCGGCCGGGCAGCCTAGCCCAGGAGGGAGTCCCAGCCGGGGAGATCGGGCTCGACGCCCGAGCCTTCCTCGCAGCGGCCGACGACCGTGAAGCCGCTCGCCTCGGCATCCTCCGGAGCCAGCGCTGCCAGCAGCTCGTAGTCCTCGCCCAGCGTCCAGAACGGCTGGGCGTCGACCTCCTCGAGGCGCGGTGCGCGAGGGATCGCCTCGACATCGAGCACGACCCTGCACCCCGAGCGCTCGGCGATTCGTCCCGCATCGGAGCCGATCCCGTCGCTCAGGTCGACCACCGCGTGCGCCACCCTCGCGAGCGCCTGCCCCTCCGCGAGCCGAAGTGGAGGGCGGCGATGTGCCTCGACCAGCTCGTCGAACCCCGCGAGCTCGTTCTCCAGGACGTAGCGCCCCGCGGCCGAGCCGCCCAGCGCCCCCGTCACCACGAGGACATCCCCGGGCTGCGCTCCCGCGCGCCCCGGCACGCGCTCGCTCGTTCCGATAGCCGTGATGGCGAGCAGCCAGGAAGCCGTCCGAGTCGTGTCGCCTCCGACGACGCGCACCCCGGCCTCGTTGAGCCCCTCGTAGACCTCGACCACATGCTCGATCTCCGCTTCGGCGGGAACGCCCAGACCGACCAGGAGCCCGTCCGCCTGCGCGCCGAGCGCGGCGAGGTCGCTCAGATTGACCGCGGCCGCCTTGTAGCCGAGGTCGCGGAAGGACGTCCAGTCGAGCCGGAAATGAATCCCCTCGGCCAGGACATCGAGTGTCGCAACCCGCCTGTCGCCGAGAAGGGCGCCTTCCGCGTCCTGGCCCGAGGCGAGGCCGAGCCGTTCGAGCTCCCGCAGGAGCCCGAGCTCACCGACTTCTGACAGCCGCAAGATTGAGCACGTCCAC
>JAICVP010000130.1 GCA_025935275.1 Thermoleophilia bacterium | reverse complement strand
TCTCGATGATCGGGCTCGGGGTCGGAATCGACTATTCGCTCTTCATAGTCACGCGCTTCAGACAGCTTCTCCACGACGGCCTCTCGCCGCAGGACGCCGCGGCCGAGGCCGGCTCCTCGGCCGGCCGCGCGGTCCTCTTCGCCGGAATCACGGTGGCCATCTCCGTCACGGGCCTCGCCTTCTTCGGGCTCGACTTCGTGACGAAGCTGGGAATCGGGAGCGCCCTCGGCGTCCTCACGACGGTCCTGATCGCCAACTCGCTGCTCCTGGCCGTGCTCTCCAAGCTCGGTCACAAGATCGACCGCCTGAAGATCCCGCTCATCCCGCCCGTCGACGACTCCGAGGAGTGCCGCGAGAAGACGCTCGTCGCCCGCTGGGGGCGGTTCGTGACCGCCAACGCACGCTACGTGCTCCCGATTGGGATCGTCGCCATCCTGGCGCTCGCTGGGACATCTCTCCTGGTGCGGCTCGGAGCGGCCGACCAGGGCACGCAGCCGACCGAGCAGACGAGCCGTCGTGCGTACGACCTCCTTGCCGAAGGATTCGGCCCCGGCTTCAACGGGCCGATCCCGATCGTCATCGACGTCCGCGGCGACGCCCAGGCGCCGGAGCGCGTCTACGAGGACGTCCGCGGGATCGAGGGCGTGGCCTCGGTACGCGAGCCGCAGTTCAACGACGAAAAGACCGTCGCGCTCGTCTTCGTGACTCCGACCTCAGCGCCCCAGGACGAGGAGACCGACCAGCTCGTCGATCGCCTGCGCTCCGAGGTCGTGCCCAAGGCGACCGCAGGAGGCGACTCCGTGGCCTATGTCTCCGGCCAGACGGCCGCGTTCAAGGACATCGCCGATCGGATCATGGAGCGGCTCCCGCTCTTCCTGCTCTACATCATCGGCGTCACGTTCTTCGTGCTGGCGATGGCGTTCCGGTCGATCGTCATCTCCGCGACCGCCGCCGTGACGACGATCATGTCGGCCTTCGTCGGGTTCGGCGTTCTCGGCCTGGTGGTGCAGGAGGGCCACTTGCTCGGCATCACCGGGCTCGATCGGACCGGGCCGATCGAGACGTTCGTGCCGCCGATCGCCTTCGCGATCCTGTTCGGGCTCTCGATGGACTACATGGTCTTCCTCATGAGCCGAGTCCGGGAGGAGCACGTGAACGGCCTCCGCTGCCGCGCCGCGGTCGAGCACGCGATCGCCGCGATCGGCCGGGTGATCGTGGCCGCCGCGCTGATCATGGGCACGGTGTTCGCCGCCTTCATCCTGAGCGTCGACCGGATTCCGAAAGAGTTCGGTCTGCTCCTCGCCGTCGCGATCCTCACGGACGCGCTCGTCGTCCGGCTGACGCTCGTGCCTGCGCTCCTCACGCTCCTTGGCGAGAAGTCCTGGTACATGCCGCGCTGGCTCGACCGGGCACTCCCGAACGTCACGATCGAGCCTCCGGTGGACGGCCACGACGCGCCTGTCCCAGCGCCGGTTCCCACCGGGCGCTAGTCCGGCAGCAAAGGAACGGTGAACCCCGGGTCGCGCCCCAGGAGCACGGCCCGGGTCACCGCTGCCGTTCCGAAGCGTGCGCGGACCTCGTCCAAAGCCGCGTCGAGCGCGCCCCCGGATCTGCGGTCGAAGGGAAGCGTGAGCTGCACGGCGTCCTCGTTCTCGAGGTTCGCCACCGAGATCCCGAGCAGCGTCAGACCTTGACGCTCGACCAGTGGGCGCGCCTCGGCGAGGAGCCCTCTCGCGGTGACGAGAATGGCTTCGGTGCGCGCGGTCGCCCCGGGCAAGGTGTGCGAGCGTGTGGCGCGCGTGAAGTCGTCGAAGCGCAGGCGCAGGACGACCGTGCGGCCGACGCGCTTCGCCTTCCGCATCCGCAGCGTCACACGGTCGACGAGGCCGATGAGCACGGTGTCGAGCTCGGCCGCGGAGCGCCGCCTGCGGCCGAGCGCGCGTTGCGACCCGATTGACCCTCGTCGGCGCCGAGCCTGCACGGGCCGAGGATCGCGGTTGTGGGCGAGCGCATGGAGGTGGCGACCGGAGGCGCGTCCGAGCATCGAGACGAGCACTGTCTCCTCGAGTGCCGCGACCTGACCGACGGTCGTGATCCCAACCTGGCGGAGCTTGGCTGCGGTCGCCGGCCCGACTCCCCAGAGGCGCTCGACGGGGAGGGGGTGGAGGAAGTCGAGCTCCTTTCCTGGCGGCACGCGCAGAAGTCCGTCCGGCTTCGCGACGCCGCTCGCCACCTTGGCCAGAAACTTCGTGCGTGCGACTCCCACCGTGACCGGGATGCCCACCCTGTCGCGGACGTCGCGGCGCAGGCGCTCCGCGATCTCGCTCGGCGTCCCCGCGATCCGCCGCATGCCGCGGACGTCGAGGAACGCCTCGTCGATGGAGAGACCCTCGACGAGCGGCGTGTGATCGTCGAAGACCCGATAGAGCGCCTTGCTCGCCGCGGAGTATGCGGACATCCGCGGCGGCACGACCGCCGCGTCGGGGCAAAGCCGAAGCGCCCTATGGCCCACCATCGCCGTGCGCACGCCGTAGGCCTTCGCCTCGTAGCTCGCGGCGAGCACGACCCCGCCGCCGACGATCACCGGTCGGCCGCGAAGCCTCGGATCGTCGCGCTGCTCCACGGACGCGAAGAACGAGTCCGCGTCAGCGTGGAGAATCGTCGCCTCGCTCCACACGAACACATGTTCGCATGGACGGCGGCTAGCGCCGCACGTCCGACTGGAACGGAGCGAAGACGGTGGAAGGCCTCGGCGACGGAAACCTGGTCGTCCACTAGCTCGCGCGCTACCCCATTAGGGGGAAGGACAACAAACCGAGGCGGCCTACCGTGAGAAGCGGTGGGCCGCCGCACTTCCACACGGGTCTTTCTCGCTGCCGTTCTGGCGGCAGTCGTCGCTGCCGCTCTCGGCGGTAGCGCCGCCGCGGTCTCGTTCTCGATCACCCCCGGTGGAGCACCCGTCACGGTCACGATCTCGACCGCCGGCGACAAGGCGACCGCGACGTTCTCCGGAACGGCCGGGCAGCGCGTCTCGCTCGACATCACGAACTCGACGATCGCGTCCATGAAGATCACACTCCTGAAGCCGAACGGGACTCAGGTCTTCACGGTGTCCGCGACGAAGACCGCGCGCTTCGTCGACGCGAACACGCTGCCGGTGACGGGCACCTACAAGCTGATCGTCGACCCGAACCTGGACCACACGGGCAAGGTCACGCTCAAGCTCTACAACATCCCTGCGGACGCGTCGAACACGATGACGATCGGCAGTCCGGGGACGACGGTGACGACGACCGTGCCCGGCCAGAACGCGTACTTCACGTTTTTGGGAACGGCCGGACAGCGGCTCGCGCTCTACCTGAACGGCGTCACGGTTTCCTCGGGGACACTCACGCTCAAAGACCCCCTCGACGCCGTCGTCCTGGGCCCCCAGTCGTTCGCGACGGCGCCCACGTTCATCGACCCGATCACGCTCTCCCAGACGGGGACGTACAAGCTGATCCTCGACCCCAAGGGCAAGGCCAAGGGCAGCATGACGCTCAGCGGCTACGACGTCCCCGCGGACACGTCCACGGCGTACACACTGGGCACGGAGGCGATCGGCACGACCACGGTCCCCGGCCAGAGGAACATGTTCACGTTCAGCGGGACGAAGGACCAGCGGGTGAGCGTCGAGGTCATCTCCTCGGACTTCAGCGGGACGCTCTCGCTCCTGAAGCCCGATCTGTCCGTGCTCGCCTCGACTCCCGTCGGGCCCGCCGGCGGGTTCCTCGACACGACGGTTCTTCCGGTTGCCGGAACGAACACCTATACCTTCGTCGTCGATCCGAGCGGCGTCTCGAAGGGTGAGCTCCATTTTACGGCGCACGACGTCCCCGCCGATCCGAGCGTGGCCGTCACCGCCGGCGGCCCGCCCGTCACCCTGACGACGAACGTCGCCGGCCAGAACGCGTACGCGACCTTCACGGGCACAATCGGCCAGAAGGTCACCGTCCTCGTCTCGAACGTGGTCAACATGAATCCGGCCGAGCTCGATCTTTTGAACCCGAGCGGATCGCATGCGATCCCCGCCCCCGCGACGGTCTCGAGTTCCGGCGGGTGGACGCAGACCGTGACGCTGACGCAGAACGGCCTCTACAAGATCCTGCTCGACCCGCTGCTCGCGAACTCCGGGAGCGCGGACGTGCAGCTCTTCAACGTGCCTCCGGACCTCGGCGGCTCGATCCCGCTGAACTCGCCTTATACCGTGACGACCACGGCTCCCGGACAGAACGCGACCTACACCTTCACGGGCACCATCAACACGCGCGTGAGCCTCGATCTCACGAACGTGACGATCGACGACCTGAACGTCTCTGTGCTCAAGCCGGACGGCACGAATCTGATCGTCAAGACCCATGTCGATTCCACGGGCGCCTTCGCCGATCCGGTGAAGCTCACCGCCACCGGCACCTACAAGGTCAAGGTCGACCCACAGAGCTCCTTCTACGGAAGCGTGACGGTCGGCGTCTACGTCGTCCCGGCGGACACGACGGGAACGTTGGTCCTCGGGACCCCGCAGACGGTCACGACGACAGCCCCCGGCCAGAATGCCACCCGAACCTTCTCCGGCACCGCGGGGCAGCGGATCAGCTTCAAGTTCTCGGGCGTGACGATGAACAGCGTGAAGGTGATCGTGAAGGCACCCGGGCCGAGCCCGGTGCCGACGGTCGTCCAGCGCACCTTCGGCGCCGATGGTGACTTCGTCGACCCGATCACCCTGCCAGCGGGCCGCACCGGCACGTACACGGTGACGATCGACCCGCAGGGTGCGTCGATGGGAAACGTGACTCTGACCTTCTACAACGTTCCCCCAGACATCACTGGCTCGACGAGCTGCACGACGACAGTCCCCGGCCAGAACTGCAAGCTCACGTCCACGGCCACCGCCGCCACGCACACGGTCACGGTCACCACGAACGTGCCCACCGACCCGGGTCAGACCCAGAGCGTGTCGCTGACCGTCTACCAGGGCACGACGACGACCCCGGCGAACCAGATCGGCTTCGGCACTTCCGGCCCCGGGGGCAACGGCTTCGACGTCGTCTTCGGCGGCGGCACCTTCACGATCGTGGTCGACCCGTTCGGCGCCGCGACCGGCACCACGTCCTTCTCGCTCAGCTAGGGCTCTCCGGCCAGCCCGCCTCGTAGGCTCCCCGCGTGAGCGAGGACGAGCCGCGCGTATCCCATGAAGCCGAGCGCCTCGGGCCGGCGCCGCCCGTGCCGGCGGTCGCGACCGAGGACGTTGGCCCGCTCCGCCGGCTGGTCGGCCTGGCGACCATCGACGTCGGCCCGCTGCGCCGCCATCGCGACTATCGCCTTCTCTTTGCCGGGCAGGCTCTCTCGTTTTTCGGCGCGATGCTCACGTACGTCGCGATTCCGTACCAGGTGTACCACCTCACGGGCTCGTCGCTGGCGGTCGGCCTCCTCAGCCTTGCGGCACTCGTCCCGCTCCTTGTCACGGCCTTCATCGGGGGCGCGCTTGCGGACGCCGTCGACCGCAGGCGCATGCTCCAGTTCGCCGAGGCGGCGCTCGGCATCGCGACCGCGCTCCTCTTCTTCAACTCGCTGCTCGACGAGCCGAAGGTCTGGGTGCTCTTCGTCGTCACTCCGCTCATGGCGGCCATCGACGGGTTCCAGCGCCCAGCCCTCGACTCGATGGTGCCGCGCCTCGTCTCCCGTGACGAGCTGACGGCCGCCGCGGCCCTCGACTCGCTCCGCGGCGAGTTCGGCATGATCGCCGGGCCGGCGATCGGCGGAATCCTCATCGCCACGATCGGGCTTCCGGCCACGTTCGGGATCGACATTGCCACCTATGCGGCCTCCGTGGTCGCCCTGGCGCTCATGCGCGC
>JAICVP010000245.1 GCA_025935275.1 Thermoleophilia bacterium | reverse complement strand
GCGGTCGGGATCACCTCGACGACGTCGGCGCCGACGAGCTCGACGCGCGACGCGATCTCGCAACACGCCCAGAGCAGATCGCCCGTCGTCATCCCTCCCGGCTCGGGGGTGCCCGTTCCCGGCGCGAAGGCCGGATCGAGCACGTCGATGTCGACCGTGAGGAAGACCGGACCGCCTCCGAGGCCGCCGAGCGCGTCCTCTACCACCGCACGTATCCCGCGGTCGCGAACGTCGTGCATGAAGAAGCTCGTGATCCCGCGCTCGCGCTGCCAGGAGAACTCCTTGTCGCCTGGCCAGTAGCCGCGCAGGCCGATCTGCACGTACCGGCCCGGGTCGACCAGCCCCTCCTCGACGAGCTTGTACATCGGCGTTCCGTGCGAGAGCTCGACGCCGAAGACTTCCGTCCCAGTGTCCGTATGCGTGTCGAAGTGGACGAGCCCGACTGCGCCGCCCGCCGCGCACGCGCGGACGTCGGGCTCAGTGATCGAGTGGTCGCCGCCGAGGATCACGGGCAACACCCCCGCGCCGACGACCTGCGCGACCGTCTCCTCGATTGCCTGGTGGGAAGCCACGGCGTCGGCCGGCAGGACGGGCGCGTCGCCGAAGTCGACGACGCGGAGCGCCTCGAGCGCATCCAGGCCCGTCTCGAGGTGTGGCCCCGGGGGGCAGCTGGCGGCGCGGATCGCTCGCGGTCCATAGCGCGTGCCGGGGCGGTCTGAAACGAGGTCGTCCGTGGGCGCACCCACTATGGCCACGTCGGCGCCGGCCAGCTCCGCCGGATCCTCGGTGTAAGGCTGCCCTCCGTATGTGAGCAGCCCCGCGAAATCGGGTTTCTCGCCGTAGCGTCGCCAGCGTTCGAGAGGGTCGAGCACGGGGCGATTCTCACAGTTTGCGGCCCGCCGGTGCGGGTATCCGCCGAGTGGCAAGCAATCCGAAAGGGGTCATATGCCCGAAATCACGACACCGCGGGATCTCTTCCTGCACGAGCTCGGCGACATCCTGTACGTCGAGCAGAAGCTCACCGAAGAGGTCCTGCCGAAGCTCATCCAGGAGGTTCAGGATCCGGACTTCCGTAAGGGTCTCGAGCGCCACCTGGATCAGACGCGCGGCCACATCACGAACCTCGAGCAGATCTTCGATTCCATGGGCGAGCAGTCCGAGACGGAGAAGTGCCTCGGGTTCGAGGGGCTCAAGGCGGAGCACGACGAGATGACGAGCGAGGTCAGCGAGTCCCTCATCGACATCGTCGACGCGGGCGCCGCAGCGCGCACCGAGCACTACGAGATCGCCGCGTACAACGGCCTCATCGAGATGGCTCGTGCCCTCGGTGAGAGCGAGGCCGTCGGCCTCCTCGAGGAGAACCTCAAGGAAGAGCGTGAGGCACTCCGCGAGGTCGAGAGCGTCGCGAAGAAGCTCCGCGACGAGACGAAGAGCACCGCGACTTCGTAACGCGGTTCAGTTCGAGGACGGCGCCGGCAGAGGTCGGCGCCGTTCGCGTTTAAGGGCGCGCCCGGCCTGGGCGGCTAGCGGGGCATGGTGATGCCGCGCCGGAGCCCGTCGCCGAACCGGCTCTTCGCCCAGATCTTGCAGTCGTACTTCACGCCTGGCGAAAGGCCGGTCACCTTCAGCGGCGAAGCATCGGCAGACCCGGTCGCCACGAGCCCGGAACCCGACTTGCAGGTGGCCTTGTAGCCGCGCACCCTCGACCCGTGCGACGGAGCGGGGTCGAACTTGAGCTTGCCCGTGGTTCCACTCACGCGGACGGCGTGGAGATTCTTCACGCGACCCGGCCGCATGTTTCCGACGATCTTGAGGTGGCGCGTCGAGAACGCGAGGTCCGTGATCTCGACGTGGACCGTGTGACCCGCGTCGTTCACGGTCGTCGTGACCGTGCCGCCGCCCGTGCCGCCGAACGTGAAGGCCGTCGGGCCGAGCGACGCCGGGTCGTCGACCTCGTACAGGTGGCTCAGCATCGCGAACGGGAACGTCATCTCGACGGAGCCCACGTAAGGCGTGCAGGCCGGCCCCGTCGGCTCCTCACAGTGGGAATTGGCGACGTCGATGAAGAACGTATGGGTGTCGAAGTTGAGCGTCGGCGGCGAAGAGACCCAGTCGGTGCTCGCGGTCAGATCCCAGCCCTGCATGGCCGCGGCGTCGGCCGGATCGGTGACGAAGCCGAGATTGTCGACCCAGCCCTCGAGGTAGCCCGGGGCGAGCACGTCGGGCCGCATGTCGCAGGTGCCGTTCCCGTGGCAGCCGTTGAACGAGTAGGCGACGCGCACCGGGTTCATCGTGAAGGTGACGGTGTGGTGGTTCGGGACGGAGAGGTCGCGCTCGACCGCCACGGTCTTCCCGCGCGTGAAGGTCTCGGCGGGATTGGCCGTGCCGACGTCGAGGACGATCTCGTAGGTGTCCAGGGGGTTCAGGTCGTAGTGGCCGTGCTGGTCCTGGATCGAGAACTGCCAGTAGCGCGTGCCGCTGCCCACAAAGGTCAATCCGGTGATGACCTCGACTCCCGTGTCGAGAACGTTGTTCTGCTCGAGGGGAGTGACCCCGTTCTTCGTGATCGAGACGAAGCAGGGCGGCCCGGACGTCTCGTCGCAGTCCACGATCGGCGCATCCGCGAAGGCGGCCGGCGCAAAGACGAACGCGCACAGGCCGAGAAGCAGGGACGCCAGGAAGACCCGCATGGCCGATAACTATCGCGGTTGGCTCTGACGGCATAGGCTGCCGCTCCATGGAATTGGGCCGACCACTGATCCCGTCCGACGATGTCGAGCCGGTCTGGTTCGGCCTGGTCGACCACGTCGAGGATCTCGCCTTCGAGGCGGACGGCACGGTCTGGTGCGGCGGCGAGGAGGGCCAGATCTACCGCGGACGCCTCGAGGGCGAGCCCGAGATCGTCGCCCGCACTGCCGGAAGGACCTACGGCTTCGCGCTGGGGCCGGACGGCGCCTGCTACTGCGCCGACGTGACCGACCCGGGCATCTACCGGATCGATTCCGAGGGCGAGGTCGAGCGCGTCTCGACGGGAACCGCCGAGCGGCCGACCGTGCTCCCGAACGACCTCGCTTTCCTGCCCGGCGGAGAGCTCCTGTTCTCCGACTCCGGCGACTGGGCCGCCGACAACGGCTGCATCTACGCGGTCGGGACCGACGGCTCGACGCGCGTGGCCGACACGAGCTGCTCGGCCTACCCCAACGGCCTCGCGGTCTCCCCGGACGGGAACGAGGTGGCGGTCGTCGAGTCGACGCTCCCCGGCGTGAGCGTCCTCTCGCTCGGCGCGGACGGCGAGCTCTCGGATCG
>JAICVP010000254.1 GCA_025935275.1 Thermoleophilia bacterium | reverse complement strand
TTGTCGAGGTCGAGCTGCGCCGGTGTGGTCAGCTCCTCGTCGATGATCTCGTTGCAGAGATCGATGCACTCGTCGCAGATGTAGACGCCCGGCCCGGCGATCAACTTCTTCACCTGGCGCTGGCTCTTGCCGCAGAAGCTGCAGAGCAGCTGTTCGTTACCGTCGGTCGCGCGGGCCATCTTTTACCTTTTAGCTCCTTTTTGCCTGCTCGGCTAGGCCGCTTTGGTCAGGGGCTTGCCGCGGTGGGCGATGACGTTGTCGATGATTCCGTAGTCCTTCGCCTCGTCCGCGGTCATGAAGTAGTCCCTTTCCATGTCCTTGGCGACCTTTTCCAGGGGCTGCTTCGTGTGCCCGGCGATAATCTCCTCCAGGAGCCGCTTCATGTTCAACGTCTCGCGCGCCTGGATCTCGATGTCGGTCGCCTGGCCCTGGAATCCGGCCGAGACCTGGTGGATGAGGATCTTCGAGTGCGGCAGCGCCATGCGCTTGCCGTCCGTTCCGCCGGCGAGGAGCAGCGCCCCCATCGACATCGCGATTCCGACGCAGATCGTCGACACGTCGGGCTTGATGAACTGCATCGTGTCGTAGATCGCCATGCCCGCATAGACCGATCCGCCCGGAGAGTTGATGTAGATCGAGATGTCCTTGTCCGGGTCCTCGGACTCGAGGTGGATCAGCTGGGCGACGATCAGGTTCGCGATCTGGTCGTCCACGGGGGTGCCGAGGAAGATGATGCGCTCGTTGAGCAGGCGCGAGTAGATGTCGAAGGCTCGCTCGCCTCTCGACGTCTGCTCGACCACCATCGGAATCAACGGACTCATCGTGCCTCCTCGCTGCCTGGGGTCCAAATGTTCATCTTCGTACCTTCCTTCTCCTTCTCGGGTGTCCAAAGTTTGTCGCGCGCGGCCGCGAGCTCGACCGGGATCCGCTTGACGCCGGCGACGATCTCGTCGAGCGCTTTCTTCAGGCGCAGGTCAGCGCGAATGCGCTCGTAGCCGCCGTTTTCCTGCAGGAGCCGCTTCGACTCCTCGATGTCGTCGCCCTCTTCGCTCTGGCTCTCGATCAGCTCGTCGATCTCCTCATCGGAGACCTCGACGCCGAGCTTCGCGGCCGCCGCATCGAGCACGAGCTCGCGCGCGAGCGACTGTTCTGCCTCGGCGCGGAGCCGCGCGACGACCTCGTCGGCCGACTGGCCGGTCATGGTCAGGTAGGTCTCGGTGGAGATGCCGCGGGCCTGGAGAGAGCGGGCGATGCCGCTCCAGAGCTCGGCTGTGCGACGCTCCACGAGCGGCTCGACGGTCTCGACCTTCGACGCGCCGACGAGCGCATCGACCGCCGCTTCGCGGAAGCGGATCTCGAGCTCCTCGGTCAGCTGCTCGAGCAGGCGCGACTCGATCTCGGCGCGCAGCTCTGCGAGCGTCTCGAACTCGCTGGCCGACCGCGCGAGCTCGTCGTCCGCCTCCGGCAGCACCTTCTCCTTGATCTCCTTCACCGTGACGTCCACGGGCAGCTGGCCCTCGACGGCCTGGATGTCGACGCTCTTGGTCGCGCCGCGCTCCATGCCGGGCAGCGCGTCGTCGATCTCGTTCACCAGCCGGTCCGCGCCCACCTCGGTCACGTAGTCCCGTTGCGGCGGCACTCCTTCGCCGACGATGTCGAGGACGACCGTGTCGCCCTCCCGAACCGCGCGATCCTCGACCGGAGCGAGCTCGGCGACGGTCTCGCGCAGCCGGTCGACCTCGGCGTCCACGGCCTCGGCGGGCACCTCAGCCTCCGCGTACGGGACCTCGAGCGTCGACCAGTCACCGACCTCCGGCTTCGGCATGACCGCGACGGTGGCGCTGAACTTGAAGGTCCCCCCGTCGTCGGGCAGGTCGTCGAACTCGACCTCCGGGCTCGCCACTGGGCGGATGCCCGAGGTCTCGGCCGCGCTCCAAAACCAGGAATCGAGGTGGCCGCGAAGCGCCTCTTGCCAGACGGCTTCGCGTCCGACACGGGCGATCACGACCGGAACCGGAGCCTTGCCCTTGCGAAAGCCCGGCAGCCGAAGCGTCTCGGCCATGTCCGAAGCGGCATGCTCGAACGCGTGCGCGACGTCGGCCTCGGGCACCTCGACGTCGAGGCGGACGCGGCTTTCCGGCAGCTCTTCGACCTTCGTCTTCACGAAGGCCATTGTGTCAGAAGGCCCCAGGCCTCCCGGCCGGTGTCGCTAGCCGCTAGACGTGGTGGAAGTCGATGACGAGCCGATCCGGGTTATGCAGCTCCTGCACCTGCCAGCACGTGGGGCGGCTCAGGCCCATGATCCACGAAAGGGTCGCCTCGAAGTCGCCGGCCTGGGCGGCCTGGGCGAGGGTTCCGAACCCGGGGGTGAGGACGCGGGATCCGCCGTACGTGGGGTTCCCGTCGAAGTCGTAGCCGGTCGCGCCCTGCAGGACGAGCTGGACGAAGGCGTCGCCGTAGACCTCGAGGGGCATGTCGCTCGGATCCTGGGTGAACGGGGGCTTCGCCGAGCGGATCTCGTAGTGCGGGATGCCGCCGTTCCCAGCGGGGTTCGGCTTCGGCTCGGTGAACTCGAAGACGATCCGGTCGTAGCCGTTGTGGGCTCCGACCCGAACGTCCGTCAGGTTCATGAAGACGCCCTCCTCGCCGCCGCTCTGCGGCTCGCAGACGACCGGCGCAGGAGGCTTCGACTGGGTTGTGGTCACCGGCACCGACCCGGTCGAATCGGTTGAACTGGTCTCCCCCTCCTCGCTCGTGCTCGTAACCGGCTCTGATTCCGCCGGCTCGACGGCAGGGGTCGCGGTCGGCACGGGGCCAGCCTCCCTCGCGCCGGAGCCACACCCGGCCAGGAGCGCAGAGGTCATGAGGAGGAGGGGGAGTGCTTTGGTCATGGGCCCAGTCTGCGCCCGAGGGGTAACCCGTCAGCCGCGCCCACGTAACGACCACGCAACGCATGCGGGCGAGAGGACCCGAACCTCCCAGGGGTTCTCTGGCCGCTGCATGGCAGGGGGTGAATGCGAGGTGGCGGGAAGTGGCTTGAGAGCAGGGGAAAGAGTCACATGGTTCGACGTTTTCCGCTTAGCCCCGTGAGGGCCTTCTGGTGGCGTTTTGGCACTGGATTGGGCACCGGCCAGCGGTCACCGGGCGTTGGCGTGGGGGTCGCCCGGGTCGCTGTCT
>JAICVP010000202.1 GCA_025935275.1 Thermoleophilia bacterium | reverse complement strand
TCGGCCTCCACGGCGTCCGTGCCGAGTCGCTTCGGCAGCCCGCTGTAGAAGCGATACAGGGTCTGGTGGGCGATGCCTCCGCGTACGCGCGCGTCGAGCACGGCGTCGATCTCTTTCGGAGCGATCACACGCTCGAAGAACCACATCGACGAGCAGTCGAGGAAGCGTTCGAGCTCCGTGACCGAGAAGCGCGCGCGCTGGGCGAGCTCCTCCAGGACCAGCGGGTGCGCGAGCACTGTCTGGCGCTCGAACGCGGCCAGGGCGCGCTCGATCCTTCGCTCCCAGCCGTTGGCCAGTGCCAGGGCCCGGGCCTCATCCTCGTCCGTCGAGGCGATTGCCGCGGCCGCGCGGAGCCGCTCCCGCTCGGTCGGCCCTCGCTCGAGCTCCCACGAGAGGCTCGAGAGCGGACGCTTCTTGGTGGCGAGTGCCACATCCGCCGGGTCGAACCGGGAGCGCACCTCCTCGTAGAAGGGGCTTGGCTCCTGCGGGCGTCCGTCGTCGTCGGCGGCCTCGCGCACGAGCACGAGCTGCCGCCAGGGGCGCGTGCAGGCCGTGTAGAAGAGGTAGCGCTCGCGCGCGAGAGGGTCCGGCCGCACCAGCCGCCGGCCTTTTCCGGCCGACTCTATTTCCCGCCTGGTCTCGTCCGGGAGGAAGGGCGTCTCGTTCGACCGGCGGGGAAAGACGCCCTCCTCGAGGCCGAGGATGAAGACAGCCTGCCAGCGCCTCGTCCGCGCGCGCATGAGGTCGACCACCGCCACCCGGCCGGGCTCCGCGGTTCCGCCGATCCGCACCTGGGCCCGCTCGAGCGTGGAGACGATCTGCTCCCGCGAGATCTCGCCGCCGAGCCTCTGCCAGCCATCGAGCTCGTCGAGCAGGCCGAGAGCAGCCTCGTGCGTGCGCAGGTCGATCCGGGAGGCCTCCCCGACCGGCGGG
The DNA here is from genome assembly GCA_025935275.1 of Thermoleophilia bacterium. Classification (GTDB taxonomy): domain Bacteria; phylum Actinomycetota; class Thermoleophilia; order Gaiellales; family Gaiellaceae; genus DATEOR01. Next base: position 3,150 of record JAICVP010000202.1, on the reverse strand, counting down.
GACTCGAGGCCGTAGGCAGCGGTGATCATCCGCCGGACGAGCGCCCGCGCCGCGACGAGGGAATTCTCTTCCCCTTGCAGCTCTCGCAGAGCGGGCAGGGAATGGCCAAGGAGGCGCTCGGCTTCCTCGACAACGCGGCCGGGGTCCTTGATCCCGCGCCCGCGGAGCCTCCCCTCCATGAAGTCGGCCCGCGTGCGTGCGAGGCCGGAGAACGGGGCGCGCAGGAAGGTGAAGAGGTCGCGCCGGCTGCCCCCCAGCCACCCGAAACGCAACAGGCCGAGGAGCGCGGTGCCGAACGACGTGCGCCGCAGCGTGACCCGGCCTTCGTAGGAGTACGGGATCCCGAGCGACCCGAAGGCGGTCTCGAGGGGCGAGCGGACGCGGTCGAGATTCGGCACGACGACCGCGATCTCGTCGGCGGGCGTGCCGCCGCGAATGAGCGTGAGGATCTCCTCACCGGCAAGCTCGAGCGAGGCTCGCGCTCCCGCGGCTTCCAGGAACCGAACGGCTCCCTCGAGCGGTGGCGGATCGGTGCGCCGCTCCTCGAAGAGCGTGCGCTCGAGGTGGGCGAGCGCCGGGCTGTCGTACCACTCCTGCGGCGGGAGGGACTCGACGTCGTCGCCCGCGAGGCGAGCCAGGTCTTCCGCTGTTCGCTGCAGGGAGCTGAAGGCGGGCCGCAGAGGCTCGTACGGGAGCGAGACGACGACCTCCGTGCGCCCTGCCAGCGCCTCGAGCAGCCGCCACTGTGCACCGGTGAGATCCTCGAAGCCGTACGCGAAGACCGGGTGCTCGGCCCAGGCGCCGAAGTCGCCGGCGACCAGATCGGCGGCGTGCCCGCGCGCGAGTTCCCGATCCCAGAGCTCGAGCCGGTCGAGCTCCCCGCGGTAGCGGCGGTAGAGATCCGCGAGCGGGCCTTCCACGTCATCGGGGTCGAGCAGTGCGGCCTCGAGGTCGGCGACCGCCGAGCCGAGTGCGTCGGCGAATCCCGGGTAGCGCGACGAGGCGCCCAGCCCATTCAGGCTCGCCGACGAGACGACACCCGCCAGGAGAAGCGACCGCTGCGCGTCCGTGACCCGAGGGCGCGAAGCAGCGCTCGCGTTTTGCCGAACACGACGGAACAGGTCGTCGAAGGTGCCGATCGATCCCCCCAGCAGGGCCGGACGGCGCGCCAAGAGATCGTGCTCGACCCTGCTGACGTCCGCCCGGTTCGGAACAATCAGAAACGGGTCTCGGTCGAGGGCTTCGAGATAGCGATCGAGCAGACGCGCGACTTTGCCCGCGTTCGCGGGGCCCACCAGGAGAGCCAGCGCCATCCGCTCGATTCTAGACGTCTGCCCGGCGGTCTCCGGCCACCGGGCAGAGCGCTAGTCGAGCCGTTTTCGGTGCGAAATACCTACGCGGCGGACTTCGGCCGGCGGCCACGCCGGGCGGCGGGTCGGCCGGGCATCTTGCCGGCGCAGTCGTCGCAGAGATCGGCCGCCTTGGCGCCTCTGCGCGCGTCCGTGTACGTCACCCGCATTCCGGCGCCCTTGCCTTCGCCGACTTCCTTGCCGCAGTTGTCGCACACGAGAATTGTTTTTCGAGCCAACGTTCCTCCAGAGATCGGTGTCCGGGGGTGCGGATGCTACCGAAAAACAGGCGGACTAATTCTCGTTCGATATCTCGGCGCCGAGGAGCGCGTCGGTTCCACCAGGGCTATTCGACACCTGGTTGTCTCCGAGCTCGGCTTTTGCGCCGTAATGCGCGAGGATCGCAAATCCCATTCGCGTCTTGTCGCCGGACGCATCATCGACGCGAATACCGTCGATACTATTGTCATCGATCTCGCACTCGGAATAGTCGCCGCAGAAGATCCCGACGCCGAGCGAATCGCGGACCTCGTTACCGTCCACGACCGCCATCGACATCTCGGTGAGCGTCAACGCACGAAGCGACGTGCCGCTGACCAGGTTGTCGCTGACGCGCGCCATGGCGAAGTGGGTGACGATTCCCTCTCGGCCCCCGATCACGGTGCAGTCCTCGACCACGCTCGGCGCCAGGTCGAATCCGAAGGAGATGTCGATTCCCTGCGCGTACTCGCCCGCCGGCGAATGAATGAGGCAATTGCGAATCGACACCGAGGATCGGCGCACGTGAATGCCGTCCAGCTTTGCGCCCGAGATCCGCACCTGGTCGAGCGTCACGTTGTGCGCGTCATCGACCTCGATTCCGTTCTCGCCGCCCACCACCGTCACGTTGCGGACCGTGACGTTGTCCGCGGACACGACAATCCCACCCCGGACGACCGCGCCGGGATCGCCGACGAGATTCTGGGCGCTATCGAGGACCAAAGGCCCGTCGTGAACACCACTGGACAGGCGCACGGTCGGAGGCTGCATGGCGAGGGCGACTCCTGCGAAGAGCGCGAGTGTCGTGAGCACGAGAATCACCACCGCGATTCCGACGCGCCCGAGCTCTCCCCCGTCCTCCCCGTAGCTGAGACGGAGATAGGGAAACACCGCGTGCGTGAGGAGTTGGGCGAGGAGCCAGGAGCCTGCGAAGAAGGTGAGCGCCACGGGTAGCGGCGCCGAGATTCCCAGGGCATAGACGATGCCCATCACCGCGCCGAGCTCGGCCGCGGCGAGAGGCAGCGCGAGCCAGCCCGGCTGGTAGTCCAGCCGCCGGTCGAGGAGCAGGTCGAACGCCAGGCCCACCCCGATCATCGTCGCCGCGAGGGCGAGCGGCCACCACTCGGTGAGCGCCGCGGCGAGCCCACATGCCGCAAGGAGCGGGCCCAGGGCCGCCGCGAGGCGCGACTCGATGCGGCCTCTCAGCGTGAACGACATGCCTGCACCCTCCGGAGGAATCCGCGGGCCGCGTATTTCGCGCCGGTCAGCGTGTCGGCAGCCGGGAAGGCCCACTGGCCGGCGACCCCCGCCACCGACAGGGTGCGGTCGGCGTCGGTCAGCGCCCCGACCGCCGAGTCCGGCTCGAGGACGATCCAGCTTCCGGCCGTGGGAAGACCATGCTCGGCAACGAGCTCCGCAAGCAGCGGGTCATGCGCGTAGCCGCGTGCGAACCCGGTGGCGCAGATGACCTGGTCGGCGCCGTTCATTTCCGGCGCGACGCGGAACCGGCCGGACCGCCTCGCGCGCTCGACGGGCTCGTCCC
>JAICVP010000362.1 GCA_025935275.1 Thermoleophilia bacterium | reverse complement strand
TCGGCGTCGGGTACGGGAAGGCGCGAGAGGTCCCGCTGGCCATCTCGAAGGCCGTCGACGACGCGAAGAAGAACCTCTTCCAGGTGCCGAAGAGCTGGACGACCATCACGCACGAGATCCTCGGGCGCTCCGACGCTGCGCGCGTGCTCCTGCGCCCGGCGAGCGAGGGAACCGGCGTCATCGCCGGCGGCGGAGTCCGCGCCGTCCTCGAGCTCGCCGGCATCCGCGACATCCTCGCGAAGAGCCTCGGCAACCCGAATCCCGTCAACCTCTTGAAGGCGACGGTAAACGGCCTCAAGAGCCTGCGCCGGCCCGAAGAGGTCGCGCAGACGCGCGGGAAGGCAGTCCACGAGGTCCTGTTCCCGCGTAAGAAGACCGACGAGCCCGCAGCGGCCGAGACACCGGCCGAGACCACCGACACACCGACCGATGCCGAAGCTGAAGATCACCCAGACGCGTAGCCAGATCGGCCAGTCGCAGAAGCACCGGGGCACCCTCCGGGCGCTCGGGCTGGGCAAGATCGGCCGCTCTGTCGAGCGCGAGGACACCCCGGAGACCCTCGGTATGCTCAGAAAGGTCCGCCACCTGGTGCGGATCGAGGACTAAGACATGGCCGCGACCTCCGAAGAAGAGCTCAACCTCTCGACCCTCAAGCCCGCCCAGAAGCGGAAGGCGCGCAAGCGCGTCGGCCGCGGCATGGGCTCGGGCAAGGGCCGCTATTCCGGCCGCGGGATCAAGGGCCAGAAGGCCCGTGCCGGCTCGCACACGATGCGCCCCGGCTTCGAGGGCGGCCAGATGCCGATCTACATGCGGCTCGGCAAGAAGCGCGGCCCCTATTCGAAGGACGCAATGCCGGTCGGCCCGCATCGCACGCACACCGTGGCGGTCAACGTGCGCGACCTGGAGCGGGTGTTCGACGACGGCGCCGAGATCTCGCCAGAGACGCTCGTCGAGAAGGGCCTCCTCAAGAACACCCGCACGGACGTGAAGATCCTCGGAGAGGGCGACCTGAAGAAGAAGCTGAGCGTCACCGCGCACATGTTCTCGAAGACGGCGCGCGAGAAGATCGAGTCTGCGGGCGGCACCGCCACCGCTCTGCGCGAGCCCGTCGAGAAGAAGCGCAAGACGCGCAAGGCCAAGCCCGCCGCCGAGGAGCGGGAGGTCGAGGAGACCACCGAGGACACCGCCGCCGAGCCTACGGGAGACGCAGAACCTGAGGAGACGGCGCCGGACTCAGAGGAGGAGTAGTTGTTCTCCTGGTTGACGAACGCGTGGCGGGTTCCAGAGCTCCGCCAGCGCGTGCTCTTCACCGCCATGATCCTCGGCTTCTACCGGCTGGGGAGCTGGATCCCGGTCCCCGGCGTCAACTCCGACGCCATCGACACGTACTTCTCCGGCCAGGGCGGGACGATCCTCGGCCTCCTGAACATCTTCTCGGGCGGCGCGCTCGGGCAGTTCGCGCTCTTCGCGCTCGGGATCATGCCCTACGTCACGGCCTCGATCATCCTCCAGCTCATGACCGTGGTGATCCCGCGGCTCGAGCAGCTGCAGAAGGAGGGTGAGGCCGGCTACGCCAAGATCAACCAGTACACGCGCTACCTGACCGTCGTGCTCGCGGCGCTGCAGGCGGCGGGGTACTCGTACCTCTTCAACCGGCAGATCCCCGACTTCCAGCTGAACGCGGGGCGCTTCGTCCTCATCGTCGTCTCGCTGACTGCGGCCACCACGCTTCTCATGTGGATGGGCGAGCTGATCACGAAGCGCGGCATCGGCAACGGCATCTCGCTCC
>JAICVP010000208.1 GCA_025935275.1 Thermoleophilia bacterium | reverse complement strand
GCGCGAGTCGGGTCCGGGAGCGGCCGCAGCGTCACCCAGTCGTTTGCCTCCGCGTCGAAGCGCTGGAAGACGGAAAGGAAGCGCCCGGTCTCCCCCACCATCCCGCCGGCCGCATAGATGTGCCCGTCCAGCTCGGCCGCCGCGATATAGCTCCGCCGCTGCGACATCGGGGCCGCGAAGGTCCAGGGCGCCTCGCCGGCGCGGGCCTCCGCGGTGGACCCGGGGCCGCGGGAGCCGAAGATCGCCGCCACGGTCACGACGGCCACGGCAATGGCTGCGACGACGAGCGCCGTCCTCATCTCGTGTTCTAGGACGCCGGAGCCGCTACTGCGTTAGCGCGTCGGCGCCGGCGACGACCTCCAGGATCTCCTGGGTGATCTCGGCCTGCCGGGCCCGGTTCATGTCGAGCGTGAGCCGGTCGATCAGCTCGCCCGCGTTCTTCGAGGCGTTCCGCATCGCGGTCATGCGGGCCCCGTGCTCGGAGGCCGCGGATTCGAGCAGCGCGCGGTAGATGCTCGTCTCGAGATAGGTCGGAAGGAGCCGTTTCAGGATTTCCTCCGGCTCGGGCTCGTAGATGAAGTCGCCTTCGAGCGCGATCTCGTAGGGCGTCTTCTCCTCCTCGTCCTCGAGCGCGGTGCGGGGAATCGGAAGCACGTCCTCGACGACCACCCGCTGGGTCAACGCGGACTCGTAGTGGTTGTAGACGATCACGACGCGGTCGACCTCGCGCTCGGTGTAGAGCTCCGCGAGCTTGTTGGCGATCGCAGCAGCATCCGAGTACTCGGGCCTGTCGGTGAAATCGACCCAGGCCTCGGCCACGTCGTAGCGGCGGAAGCGAAGCGACGAGCGGCCCTTCTTCCCCACGACCACCCAGCGCGCCGTCTGCCCCTCGCCGCGCGCCTCCCGCTCGAGCGCGAAGGCGCGGCGCAGGATCTGCGCGTTGAAGGCGCCGGCCAGGCCGCGGTCACCGGTGATCGGCAGGATCGCGACGTTGCCGACGTCCCGCTCCTCCAAAAGCGCGAACTGCCGGGACGGCGTCGCCCGCGCGGTGCCGATCATCAGCTCGCGCATGCGGTCGGCGTAGGGGCGCAGCGCCTCGATGCGCGCCTCGGCCCGCCGCAGCTTCGCGGCCGCGACGAGCTCCATCGCCTTCGTGATCTTCCGCGTGTTGCGGACCGAGCGAAGGCGCCGCTTGATGTCCTGGACGGTGGCCAAGCGCTACTCCGCCGCGGCCCCCACGAGCCCCGCGTCTTCCTTGACCGCGAAGCTCGACTTGAACTTCTCGACCTCGGATTTGAGCGTCTCCTGCAGCTCGTCGGAGAGGTCCTTCGAGTCGCGGATCTCGTCGAACACCGAGCTCTGCGTGCGTAGGTACTCCCGCAGCTCGTCCTGGAACCGGGCGACCTGCGCCGTGGGGATGTCGTCGAGGTAGCCGTTGATGCCCGCGAAGATGGCGACCACCTGCTCCTCGACGGGCCAGGGCTGGTACTGCGGCTGGTTCAGCGTCGCCACCATCCGCTCGCCGCGGGCGAGCGTCCGCTGGGTCGAGGGGTCGAGCTCCGAGCCGAACTGCGCGAAGGCCTCGAGCTCGCGGTACTGGGCCAGGTCGAGCTTCAGGCGCCCAGCCACCTTTCGCATCGCGCGCACCTGGGCGTTGCCGCCGACGCGCGAGACCGAGATGCCGACGTTGATCGCCGGACGCACGCCCGAATAGAAGAGGTCGGACTCGAGGAAGATCTGGCCGTCGGTGATGGAGATGACGTTGGTCGGGATGTAGGCCGAGACGTCGCCTGCCTGCGTCTCGATCACGGGCAGCGCGGTCAGCGAGCCGCCCCCCTGCTCGTCGGAGAGCTTGCACGCGCGCTCGAGGAGGCGCGAGTGGAGATAGAAGACGTCGCCCGGGAAGGCTTCGCGGCCAGGCGGGCGGCGCAGGAGGAGCGACATCTGCCGGTACGCGTCCGCGTGCTTGGAGAGGTCGTCGTACATGCAGAGCGCGTGGCGCCCGTTGTAGAGGAAGAACTCGCCCATCGCGCAGCCCGCGTACGGCGCCATCCACTTGATCGGCGCGGCCTCGGTCGCGGAGGCGGTGACGATGATCGTGTAGTCCATCGCGCCGGCTTCGCGGAGACGCTCGTAGACCTGGGCCACGGTCGAGGCCTTCTGGCCGATGGCGACGTAGACGCAGATCACGTCCTGGCCCTTCTGGTTCAGGATCGCGTCGACGAGGATCGCGGTCTTGCCGGTCGAGCGGTCGCCGATGACGAGCTCGCGCTGGCCGCGGCCGATCGGGATCATCGAGTCGATCGCCTTGATGCCCGTCTGCAGGGGCTCGGTCACGGGCTGGCGGTGCACGACGCCGGGCGCCTTGAACTCGAGCGGGCGGTGCTCGGAGGCCTTGATCGGCTCGCCGCCGTCGACGGCGATCCCGAGCGGGTTCACGATTCGGCCGACGAGCTCCTCGCCGACGGGGACGCTGATGACGGCCCCGGTGCGCTTCACCGGGTCGCCCTCGCCGATCTTCTCCCAGTCGCCGAAGAGCGCGACGCCGACGTTGTCCTCCTCGAGGTTGAGCGCGACGCCGGTCACGTCGGCGCCGAGGTCGAGCATCTCGCCGGCGACGCAGTTCTCGAGCCCGTAGACGCGGGCGATGCCGTCGCCGATCTCGAGCACGGTTCCGACCTCGGCGAGATCGGTCTCGACGTCGGCCTCGGCGATCCGCTGCTTCAGGATCGAGGTGATCTCTTCAGGGCGTAGCTTCAAGATGGTTCTCCTTAGCGGTTGATCAATTCTTCACGGAGCTGGTCGAGCCGGCCGCGCACGCTCGCGTCGGCGCGCACCGAGCCGGCCTGGACGACGATGCCGCCGATGATGTCGGGGTCGACCGTGCGCGTGGCGACGACGCTGCGGCCGGAGGCCTCTTCGATCTGCTTGACCACCTTGGCGGCTTCCTCGTCGGAGAGCTCGACCGCGGTCGTCAGCTCCAGCTCGAGGACGCGCTCCTCGCGGGCGATCAGCCGCCCGAACTCCTCGTGGACGTCCTCAGCCTCCGCGATCCGGCCCTTCTCGGCCAGCAGGCGGACGAAATTCTGGAAGAGGACGTTCCCTCCGGACACAAGCTCGTCGAGCGCCGCGAGCTTCGTCTCCGTCTCGACCTGCGGGTTGCGCAGGAAAGCCCTCAGCTCGTCGGACTCGGCGAGCGCGGCCGCGAAGGCGTCGAAGTCGGCTCGCACGGGGGCAAGCTGATCCTGCTCCTTGGACGCCTCGAGGAGTGCCTCGGCGTAGACCCGCTGGACGACAGCCACTAGTTCTCCGAGACCAGCTTCTTCACGTCGACTTCCTCGATGGTCTCGTCGATCAGGCGGCGCTGGTCGTCCGCGTCGAGGGACTTGCCGGTCACCTTCTCGGCGGCGAGCAGAGTGAGCTCGACGACGTCGCGGCGGATCTGCTCCGCCATGCGGCGGTTCTCGGCCTCGATCTCGCGCTTGTTCTCGTCGAGCCGGCGCTTGAGGTCCTCGTCGGCCTGGGCTCGGGACTGCTCGAGCTGAGCCTGGGCCTGGCGGCGGCTGTCCTCGAGGATCCGCTCCCGCTCGGCCTTCGCCTCTTCGCGCTCGGACTGCGTGAGCTCGCGGAGCTCACGTGCCTCCTGCCGGGCCTTGTCGGCTTCGTCGAGTGCCTCGCGGATCCGGTCGCGCCGCTCGTCGATCAGCTTCTGGATCGGACCGAAGGCATAGCGCCGCAGGACGAGGAACGTGAGTCCGAACGCGATGAGCGTCCAGACCATCAGGCCCGGGACGACGGAGATGAGGTCGGCGAGGATCATCCGGGACTAGACGAGGACGTAGGCGAGGAGTCCGCCGAGCAGGGCGTAGAACACGACCGCCTCGGTGAGGGCGAAGCCCAGCCACTGGATACCGGTGAGCTCGCCGCGGAGCTCGGGCTGTCGGGCGACGGCCTGGATCATCGAGCCGAAG
>JAICVP010000224.1 GCA_025935275.1 Thermoleophilia bacterium | reverse complement strand
GTCGAGGAGGAGCGACCAGCCTCCTGCCGGGCTCACCAGCGGCCAGCCGGGGAGGCCGGAGAGCATCGTGTCGCGGCGACGCTCGAGCTCGGCGACACACCTGGCCACGTGGCCCTGGTCTCCACGCAGGACGGCGGTGGCCGCGAAGCGTGAGATCGCCACGGGCATCGTCGTGTTGTAGACGTGCGCCCAGCCCGCGTCGGTGACCGTGTCCGCCGGGCCCGCGACCCACCCCACGCGCCAGCCGATCATCCGGTGCTCTTTCGAGAGGGACCCGACGACGATCGTGCGCTCGGCCATCCCCGCCGTGCGCAGCGGGTGGACGAGCGGCCGGTCATCGAAGAGCAGTCGCTCCATCGCGGAGTCGTAGATGAGGAAGAGGTCGCGCTCGCGGCAGAGGTCGCAGACGGCGAGCCAGTCGTCCTCGTCCAGGTAGCCGCCCGAGGGCATGGATGGGCTCATGAGCAGGAAACCGGTGGTCTTAGGGCCGACGAGGTCGGCGAGCCGGTCGCGGTCAAAGCGCCACCCGTCCTCCTCGGCGAGGAACGGGACGAACCGCGGGGTGCCGCCTGCGAGGCGGACCCGGTTGACGATGCCCGCGTAGGTCGGGTCGGTGACGATCACCTCGTCGCCGGGATCCACCGTGCAGAGGAGGGCGTTCAGCAGCCCTTCCATGCCGCCGGCGGTGATGACGATCTCGCGCTCGGGGTCGTAGCGGTGCCCGGTTCGCTCGGCGGTGAAGTCGGAGATCGCGGCGCGGAGGTCGAGGTCGCCGGTGAACGGGAGCCAGCTGTTCGACTTCGGGTCGTCGAGCTTCGCGCGCGTGACCTCGAGCGCCTCGGGCGGCAGGGGAAGGTCGGTGTCGAGGTTCTCCATCCGGAGAATAGGACCCCCGTGACTCCCGCCTTTCTCCTCCGACGAGGCCGCGACGCGGTCGATCCCGAAGCCCACGATTCCTTCCAGCCGCTCGGCCCTCTTGATCATGGAAGCGAGTCTATTCCCGGTAAGGTGATCCCATGAAGGTGGGCATCGTCGTGCCCTACTCCTGGTCTTTTTGGGGGGGAGTCCAAGAGCACGCTGACCACCAGGCGCGGGCGCTCCAAGACCTCGGTGTCGAGGCCAAGATCCTCATGGGTCACGATCCGCCTGGGCGCCTGACCAAGCTTCTGCACCCCAAGGAGGGCCGGCACACACGGCCGCCGGACTACGTCATCCCGGTGGGCCGCTCGGTGATCGTGCCCGCGAACTCCTCCCTCCCGAACATCATCCTCTCGCCGACCGCAATGCTGCGCATGCGGCGGATCCTCGCGGACGAGCGCTTCGACGTCGTCCACGTGCACGAGCCGTATGCGCCGATCCTGTCCGCCTTCGCGCTGGTCGTGGCCACGTGTCCGACGGTCGCCACCTTCCACGCTGCCGGCGAGAAGCTCAGCTGGTATCCCGGGGGCAGGAAGGCGTGGGGAGTGGCGGTCGATCGAGCCGACTACCGGATCGCGGTTTCGGAGTCCGCGCGGCGGGCCGCCGAGCCGTACGCCGGTGGCCCGCTGGAGGTGATACCGAACGGAATCTCGCTTCCCGAACGCTTCGACCCGGGTGGGCGAAACGGCAACGTCGTCTTCATCGGCCGCAACGAGCGGCGCAAGGGCCTCGAGGTTCTCCTGCGCGCGTGGCCGGAGGTGACGGCTCAGACCGAGGCGCGCCTTCGCGTCGTCGGCGCCGACCCGCTCTCCGTGCGCTGGCTCGCCCGCCGGCAAGGGCTCTCGCTGGAGCGGGTCGATCTCCTCGGCGGTCTTTCTGAGGACGATCTGACCGCCGAGCTCGAGGCCGCGAGCCTTCTGGCCGCGCCCGCCCTCGGAGGCGAGAGCTTCGGGATGGTGCTCACGCGCGCCTTCGCGACGGCGACGCCCGCTGTCGCGTCGGACATCGAGGGCTATGCCGCGGTCGCGGACGAGTCGAGCGCGGTGCTGGTTCCGCCGGGCGATGCCGACGCGGTCGCGAGCTCGCTCATCGAGCTCCTCGCCGACGAGCCGCGGCGAGCAGCGCTCGGGGCAGGCGCGCGCAAGGTCGCGGAGCAGTACTCGTGGGACAAGATCGCTCGGCGCCTCGTCGAGATCTATGAGGGGCTCACGGTCGGCGCGGGCGCCGAGAAGGCGGCCGCCTGATGAGGTTCCTCCCGCTGAGCTCAGCCGGTCGCTTTGCGCTGCTCGGCGTCCTCGTGGGAGCCGCGATCGGCCTCGTGCTCTGGCAGAGCCCCGATACGGACCTCCTCGCCAACGCGTTCGAGGCCGTGACGTGGTCGTGGGTCGCGATCGCCGTGGGTCTCAACCTGATGTCGGTCGTCGTTCGGTCCTCGGCCTGGCGCGTGATCATCCTCCAGGCGATCCCGAAGCCGTGGCCGTCGTGGCGCGTCGTCTTCTCGGCGTTCTGCGTCGGGCTGCTCGGAAACGTGGCGCTGCCCGGGCGCGTGGGCGAGCTCGCCCGCGTGGCCGTGATCACGCGGCATTTGCGCCGCCGCCCCGGAACCTGGGCGACGATCGTCGGGACGGTCTTCGCGCACAGGCTCTTCGACGTCGTCGCGGCCACGGGCCTGGTCGTCTACGTCCTTTACACCTCGCGCGTTCCGGACTGGGCGAAGCCCGCACTGGCCGTCGTGATCGGTGTCGGCTTCGGTCTCCTCATCGCCGCGTTTCTCCTGGCGCGCCGGCATCCCGAGCCCAGCCGGGAGGCGCCCGAAGACGCGGGAGCGGTGCGCCGGCTGATCGCGATGGCGCGCGCCGGCCTCACCGTCCTGCGCCGACCGGCCCCCGCCGTGTGGGCGCTCTTCTTCCAGCTCCTCGGGTGGACGGCTCAGCTCCTCGCCGTATGGGCCGCGATGCTCGCCTTCAACATCCATGCGGGTGTGCACGCGGCCGCGCTCATCCTGTTGCTCATGAACGTGGTCACGCTCTTCCCGTTCTGGCCCGGCAACGTCGGCCTCCTCCAGGCGGCGATCGCCTTCGCGCTTCTCTCCTACGGGGTCTCGTACGCGCACGGGTTCGCGTTCGGCGTCGGCCTGCAGGCGATCGAGGCGTCGGTGGGCGTCGGCCTCGGCCTCTTCTACCTCGCGCGCGAGGGCTTCTCGTTCGCGATGCTGCGCCGCATGCCCGAGGTGACCGACGTCGAGGTCGAGGAAGACGGGCGCATCGAGCGGATCGCCTAGAAGGTCAGCGGCGTCCGGTAGAAGGCGATTGCCGCGACGGTGAGCAAGAGCACTCCCGCGCCGAGCAGGGCCAGAGCGCCGTACGCGACGACCGTGCCGCCGTTGACCGGCTTGCCGGTTCGGCGCCGGTCGCGCGCCGCCAGCACCGCGCTCGCGCCTCCCGCGACGAGACCGCACGGGATCGACAGCAAGACCACGGACTCCAGGTGGTAGTGGGGCACGATGAGCGCAAGCGCGATCGGGGCCAGGATGCCGAGAGCCGTCGCGGCCAGAAGCGCGATGTCGTTCGAGGCCACGAGCCAACGGTAGGCGACATCCCGGACCGAGCAAGAGTCGTCGTCTGCCCAGGGCCACTCAAGGGAGTCCTCAGCGC
>JAICVP010000260.1 GCA_025935275.1 Thermoleophilia bacterium | reverse complement strand
CTCGCGCTGCGAAGACGCAGCTACAACTGGCGCTCGAGCGTGCCGTCCCGCCCGCGCACGTAGATTCGTACCTCGCGTCGGGGTGCCCGCTCCGGCTTGAGGTAGACGATCTCGACGGCGCTCTGCGACCCGCTCGTCACGCGGGCGACCGAAGGGGCGCTCGACCGAGGCTCCTGGGGCCTCCGGGGTGTCTCGTCCTGCGGGGCGCCGTCTTCGGTGGGCGGGCCGGCGGCGATTCGCGCTGCGAGCGCACGTGCTCCCTCGGTGTCCACAGGTGAATCGTCCCTCCGGCGGAAGGATCTCGCACCCCCGCAAAGGTCAGGGACGCCCGTCTTCCGGATAGTCCAGGCACAGGCTCTGGACGAGTTGTTCGTCTTCCGGGCGAAAGGACATCTAGTCGCGCTGCGTCGCCTCCGTTAGCGTCGGCCCCATGGTCGGGGGCACGGTTTTGGTGGTCGAGCACGAGACTCCGGTGCGGGCCTACCTCGAGCAGCAGCTCGCAGACGACGGCTTCGAAGTCCTCGCCACCGACCGAGCGAAGGCGGCCTTCGAGCTCGTCGAGCAAGCACGGCCGAGCCTTGTCCTGCTCGACGCCGTCCTCCCGGATGCGTCCGGGTTCGAGGTCTGCAGCCGCCTGCGCGAGGGCGAGCCCGGCCGGGCATGGGACCGCGATGTGCCGGTGATCATGGTCAGCGCGCGAGGCGACGCGGTCGACCGCGTGCGCGGCTTCGCCCGCGGGTGTGACGACTACGTCGTGAGGCCGTTCGTCTACGACGAGCTCGTCGCCCGCATGCGGGCGGTTCTGCGCAGGACCTCGGGGCCCCGGCACACGCGCCTGTCGGTGCGTGATCTCGAGATCGACCTGGCGGCGCGAATCGTCACCGTCGGGGGCGAGCCCGTGCAGCTCTCGGCGAAGGAGTACGAGCTGCTCGTCGCGCTCGCGGAGGATCCCGAGCGCGTGTTCAAGAAGGAAGACCTCCTGCGCGATGTCTGGGGCTTCCGCTCGCTCGGACGGACGCGGACACTGGACTCGCACGCTTCGCGCCTCCGCCGCAAGCTGAACCGAGGCGGAGACGCGGGGTACGTGTTGAACGTCTGGGGCGTGGGCTACCGCCTCACCGCCCTCAGCTGATCAGGTGCGAGCTTCTTCGTCGACCTCGACATCCGGGTCGAGCTCGTTCGCGCGCTGCGCGGTGAGCTCGGCCTCGCGCCGGTCGGCCTCTGCCCGCTGAGCCATCTGCTCGGCGGCGGCACGCCGCTCATCCGCTTCCTGGGTGCGGCTCTCTGCCTCCTGGCGGAGCTCCCGCGCCTCGACGCGCTGCTCGTCCAGTCGGCGCGAGCGCCGTGCGCTCAGCCAGATGAGAGCAAGCAGGACGACGACCGCGACGGCGATGACTATCCAGATCCAAGCGTCCATGTAGACCTCCCGCTCTTTCCCCCTGGCTACCCGGAGAGCGGGAGGGCCACACCCGGCCTCAAGCACCGATCAGCCGGACGAACGCGGTCACTCCGGCTGCCACCGCGATGATCACGAGGAGTGGGGCGCGCAGGCGGATGGCGACGATCGCGGCCGCGATCCCGAAGAGCCGCTCGTCGAAGACGAGCTTGCGGTCGCCACCCACTGCCTGCGTCACGACAAGAGCGGCCAGAAGTGCGGGCGCCAGCATGTCCACGATCCCCGCGAGTTGAGGTGGGAGGGTGCGGCCGCCGAGGAGGACGGGCCCGGCCGCCTTGCAGACGACGGTTCCAGCCCCGACGATCAGGACGACGAGCCAGGTCGAGCTCACCGCTTCCTCCAGCCGACGAGGCACCCTGCCGTGGCGGCGATGATCGGGATGCCCGGCGCCGTGAAGGGCACGAGGACGAAGGCGATCGTCCCCCCGACCAGCGCCGCAACGACCGCTCGGCGGGACGTGATCTGCAGGACCAGGAGGGCGAGGAAGAGGGCGGCGAAGGCGGCGTCGAGCCCCAGGGAGTCCGGATCGCCGAGCGCCTCGCCGCCGATTGCGCCCGCAGCGGTTCCAAGGACCCAGCAGGTGTAGAGCACCAGGCCTGCGCCGATCAGGAGGCCCCGGTCGAAGCTGCCGTCGCGCCGGCGCGAGAAGGCCCACGACTCGTCGACGACGAGCTGAGCCTCGACAAATCTTCGCAGCGGGCCTCCGCGCAGGACGGACGCCACCGAGATCCCGATCGGGACGTAGCGGGCGTTGAGCAGGACCGCCGCCGTCGCAGCCGCGCCGACGCTCCCCGCCGCGCTCAGGACCGAGACCGCCGCGAACTGCGCGGAGCCCGCGAAGGTCGTCGCCGACATGACCACTGACGCGAGCGCGCCCATTCCCGCGGAGTGCGCGAGCAGGCCGAAGGACGCGCCGAAGACGAATACGGCCGGGGCAATGGTGGCCGCCCGGCGGGCGCCGGCTCTATACGGGCTCGGCGACCCAGTCACGCGTGAGGAAGAGCCAGAACGCGAGGCCCGAATAGCGGCCGTAGCGCCGGAAGCGCCGCTCGATCGCAGTGTCCTTGGCTTTGCGGCCGTTCAGGCTTGCGTACTTCGGCCGCGTCCAGGAGTCGAGGACGAGCCTCGAGTAGCGGCCGATGAGCATCATGATGTGCGCCGCCGCGTAGGGGCCGACGCCGGGAAGCGCGAGCAAGCGGGCGGCAACCTCGTCGTCGGGAAGGTCGTCCGGGTCGGCGGACGCCAGCTCCTCGAGGTCGATCTCCCCGCCGGCGACGGACTCAGCCAGGGAGCGCAGGTACGGGCCCCTGTAGCCCGTCCTCGCCACGTCGCGGTAGAAGGACTCGGGCGCGGCGGCCATCGCCGCGGGGGAGGGGAAGGCATGGCCGAAGGGCCCTTCGCTCGGGGCCCCGGGGGCCGGCTCGCCGAGGTGCTCGACGATCGCGTTCACCATTCGTACGGTCCCGCCCCAGGCGGTGTTCGTCGTGCAGATCGTCTTGACGACGTCCTCGTAGACGGTCTGGCTCCGCAGCAACCTGCCGGCCCCGGCCGTCACCCAGGCGAGGTCGGGGTCAGCCGCGGCGAGCGCATAGAACT
>JAICVP010000267.1 GCA_025935275.1 Thermoleophilia bacterium | reverse complement strand
GTGTGCAGCTCGTCGATGAAGAGGATGATCTGGCCCTCGGCCTCCTTGATGTTCTCGAGGACCGCCTTCAGGCGCTCCTCGAACTCACCGCGGTACTTCGAGCCCGCGAGGAGCGAGCCGATGTCGAGCGCCCACACGCGCCGGCCCTTCAGGCCCTCGGGCACGTCGCCGGCGACGATGCGCTGGGCGAGGCCCTCGACGATCGCCGTCTTGCCGACGCCGGGATCGCCGATGAGAACGGGGTTGTTCTTGGTCCGGCGGGAGAGCACCTGGATGACGCGGCGGATCTCCTCGTCGCGGCCGACGACGGGGTCGAGCTTCCCGGACTCTGCGAGCTCCGTCAGGTCGCGGCCGAACTTCTCGAGCGCCTGGTACGAGCCCTCGGGATCCTGCGAGGTGACCCGCTGTGAGCCGCGCACTTCCTTGAGGGCGGCGAGCAGCTTGTCGCGCGGCGCGAGCTCCAGCGCGAGCAGGAGGTGCTCGGTGGAGACGTAGTCGTCCTCGAGCTTGCGCATCTCTTCCTCGGCCTTGTCCAACACGCGCGCGAAGTCGGTCGAGGCCTGAGGCTGCTGGGTCGAGCCCTGCACGGCGGGCTTCTGCGCGAGCTTCGCCTCGCACTCGGCGCGGAGTGAATCGACCGACTCTCCCGCCCGCTCGACGAGCGTCCGCGGGAGCTCCTGGTCGAGCAGCGCGATGCAGAGGTGCTCGGGGTAGACCTCGGGATTGCCGCGGCGGCGCGCAAGCTCTTGCGCGGCGGCCACCGCTTCTCCCGACTTGATCGTCAGCCTGTTGAAGTCCATCTCGTCCTTTCGGGGAGGTCGTCGGCCTCCTGCCGATAGACCACGACCTCGCGCTTGTACTGCTTGTGCACGTTGCGAATCTCGTCGCGCAGCTCGCGCTCGAGCCGCTCGAGCCGCGCGCGGGCCTTGCCCAGTTCGTCCTCGAGCCGGAGGACCGTCTCGACGCCGGCGAGGTTGAGCCCGAGCTCCGTCGTCAGCCGCTGGATGAGCCGGAGCCGCTCGAGGTCGGCCTCGGAGTAGAGGCGCGTGTTGCCCGGGGTGCGCTTGGGCCGCACGAGGCCCTTCGCCTCATAGATGCGGAGTGTCTGCGGGTGCATGCCGACGATCTCGGCCGCGACGCTGATCATGTAGCGCGGTCGCTCCTGCTCGGTCACGGCTCCACCTCCTTACCCCCGGTCCAAAGCGTCCACATGAGGACGAGCGTGCTCGCGACCACGAGGATCACCGCCAGCCACTGCAGCGCGGTGACCGTAGTCAGGAAGAGCCCGAGGGCGACGACGAGCGCGATCATGGCGTAAAGACGGAGCCGGCTGCGCGTCACGAGAAGACCTTGTCCCTGGGATCGTCGTGCGCGACCTTCTGCAGGTTCTCGATCGCCTCGCGCTCGGCCTTCGAAAGTTTCGTCGGGACGGAGACACGCAGGCGCGCGAGGAGGTCGCCCTTCCCGCTGCCCTTCAGCTTTGGCGCGCCGCGGCCCTTGACCTTGAGCAGCTTCCCGTCCTGCGAGCCGGCCGGGACCTTGAGGGCGACGCGGCCCTCGGGCGTGGGGATCTCCACGGTGGCTCCGAGCGCAGCCTCGGCGTACGTGACCGGGACTTCGAGGACGAGGTCGGCGCCGCGGCGCTCGTACAGGGGCGACTTCGCGACGCGGGTCGTGACGATCAGGTCCCCGGGAGGGCCGCCGTTCGTCCCGGATTCGCCTTTGCCCTTGAGGCGGATCTGAGTACCGTCCTTCACCCCGGCCGGGATCTTCACGGTGTAGCGCTTCGTGCGCCGCTCGCGTCCGGAGCCGTGGCAGTTCCGGCACGGGCGCTCGATGACGGTGCCGTTGCCGTGGCAGCGCGGGCACGGGCGCGAGAAGGCGAAGAAGCCTTCGTCCTCGGAGACGACCCCCCGGCCACGGCACTCCGGACAGATCTGCGGCGCGGTGCCCGGCTCGGCTCCGGTGCCGTGGCAGACCGAGCACGTGGTCTCGAGCTCGACCGGGATCTTGGTCTCGAGGCCCTTGAGCGAGTCTTCGAAAGACACATTGACCACCACCTCGACGTCGCGGCCGCGCTCACCGCGCTGCCGGCGCTGGGAGGACCCGCGCGCGCCGCCCGCGTTGCCGAAGATGTTCCCGAAGAGATCGCCGAGGTCGCCGAGATCTCCGAGATCGCCGAAGTTCCCCGACCAGTTGAAGTTGCCTCCGCCTCCCGGGCGGCCGCCGGCCCCGCTGAAGATGCGCGACCCGACCTGGTCGTACTGCTTGCGCTTCTCGGGATCCGAGAGGACGTCGTAGGCGCCCTGGATCTCCTTGAAGCGCTCCTCCGCGGACTTGTCGCCCGGGTTCTTGTCCGGGTGATACTCCCGCGCGAGCTTGCGGTAGGCCTTCTTGATCTCGTCCGCCGAGGCGCCCTTGTTCACCCCGAGGATCTCGTACAGGTCCTTCATTCGCCCTGGGACACCACGACTCGGGCCGGCCGGAGGACGCGGTCGCCCAGCCGGTAGCCCTTCTGCAGGACCTCGATCACGGAGCCGTCCTCCTGCTCCGAGGGCTGCGAGAGAAGCGCCTCGTGGACGTGCGGATCGAACTGCCCCTCGGTCTCGACCTCGACGAGGCCCTCACGGGTGAGCGCCTCGACGAGCTCGCGATGGACGAGTCGCACGCCTTCCTCGAGCTTGGCTTCCTCGTGCTGTGCAGCGGCCTCGAGAGCTCGCTCCAGGTCGTCGAGCACGGGCAGGAGCTCCTGCACGAGCCGCTCGTGGGCACGCGCGACCATGCCCTCCTGGTCGCGCGCAACCCGCTTGCGGTAGTTCTCGAAGTCGGCCGCGACGCGCTTGAGATCGTTCAGATACTCGTCGCGCTCACGCTCGACCTCGGTGAGCTTCTCCTCGAGTTCGGTGTCGTTGGTGGAGGCCTCCTCAGCCATTACGACTGCTTGGCCTCCTCGTCGATGAC
>JAICVP010000107.1 GCA_025935275.1 Thermoleophilia bacterium | reverse complement strand
TAGCCGACGGCGACCGCGTTCGCCGCCGCGATCAGGACTGCGCCCGCCGCGATGTCCTTCGCGATCTTCGCCAGCGGGTCGAACGACGGGGTGGACAGGTCGATCGTCGCCTCCACGGCCGTGTTGACCATCTCCGCGATCAGCACGAACGCGATCGAGATCATCAGCGCGATGAGCTCGAGGCGCGTGACGTCGTAGATGAACGCGAGGACGAGCACGCCGGCCGCGATCGCGAAATGAATCCGCATGTTGCGCTGTGTCCGGAGGACGTGGATGACGCCCTCGAAGGCGTAGTTGAAGCTGCGCAGGACAGCGGGTGCGCGCCGGTCGGCCATCAGGACTCGGGCAGGAGCTCGCGCTCGCGCCGCTCCATCTCGTCCCCATGGTCGTAGCCGAGGAGGTGCAGCAGCCCGTGGACAAGCGGCCCCCGCCACGCTTCCCCGACGACCTGCGGGCAGAGGACGACGTCGCCGAGCTGCCGCGGAACCCCGTCGGGCAGCTCGTCGCGTGCGTCGATCGGGAAGGAGAGCACATCGGTCGCCTCCTCGATCCCGAGGTGCCGGAGCTTCAGCGCGCGCATCTCGGACGGCGTGGCGAAGGAGATGCCGAGGTCGCCCCCGTCGACGCCCTCCGCGATGAGGACGTCTCGCGCCAGCGACTGGGCCCCGGCCTCGTCGACCACCTCGCCGCTTCGGTTCTCCACCTCAATCGCGATCACTTGCGCCGCTGGGTGCCCGTCTCGTCGGCATGGCGCTTGTACGCCTCGACGATGCGCTGCACGAGCACATGGCGGACGACGTCCTGATTCCCGAACTCGACGAACTCGATCCCGTCGATGGCGCCGAGGATCTCGCGCACGTGGATGAGCCCGGACGCCTGCTCGCGCGGGAGGTCGACCTGCGTGACGTCGCCGGTGACGACGATCTTCGAGCCGAACCCGAGGCGCGTGAGGAACATCTGCATCTGCTCGGGGGTCGTGTTCTGCGCCTCGTCGAGGATGATGAACGAGTCGTTGAGCGTGCGGCCGCGCATGAAGGCGAGCGGCGCGACCTCGATCGTTCCCTTTTCGAGGTAGGAGTTCAGCCGGTCGGCGTCGAGCATGTCGTAGAGCGCGTCGAAGAGCGGCCGCAGGTACGGGTCGACCTTGGCCAGCATGTCGCCGGGGAGGAAGCCGAGGCGCTCGCCGGCCTCGACGGCAGGCCTGGTGAGGATGATGCGGCTGACGGCGCGCTCCTGCATCGCCGCGACGGCGAGGGCCATGGCGAGGTAGGTCTTCCCGGTGCCTGCCGGCCCGACGCCGAAGGTGATCGTGCACTCGCGGATGGCGTCCACGTAGCGCTTCTGGTTGACGGTCTTCGGCGTGATCCTGGTGCCGCGGTGGCGCCAGACGACGTCCTCGAAGATCTCGCGCGGGTTCTCGGCTGCGTCGAGCGCTGCGAGGACGGCATCCACGGTGCTGGGGCCGATCGCCTGGCCGCCCTCCACGAGCTCGACGAGCTCGTCCACCACGGCCCGCGCCTGGCCCACCCGCGCGTCGTCGCCCTCGAGGGTGAGGCGGTTGCCGCGCAGGAGAAGTGCGATGCCGAGGCGATCGCGGAGCGCGTCGAGGATGCCGTCGTCGACCGTGGCGAGCTCGGCCGCGACCTCGTTGGAAACCGAAAGAACTTCCTGCAACGGACTGAGTTTAGTTCGGAGAGCGGAGATCGCTCACTGGGGCCGCCGCGCGCCTCCCTCCGCTTTCGAGCGTAGCGATCCGAAGCGCACACGTGGCGCGCCGGCTGCGCCGAAACGGTCCCGCCTCAGGCGAGCTTTTCGCGCACGAGCTGGCTGACCGACGAGCCGTCCGCCCGCCCCGCCACCTGGGGCATCACATCCGCCATTACCCGGCCCAGGTCCCGGAGCGACGTCGCGCCGGTCTCGGCGATCGCGTCGTCGATGATCCGTTCGATGTCCTCCTCGGACATCGGCTCGGGCATGAACTCCTCGATGACCGCGAGCTCCCGCTCCTCCTTGTCCGCCTGCTCCGGCCGCTCGCCCTCGCGGAACGCCTCGGCAGCCTCCGTGCGCCGCTTGCGCTCGCGCTGCAAGACTTGCAGCTCCTCGTCCTCCTTGAGCGGCCGCTGCAGATCCTTCTCGGCCGCCCGCAGCGAGGAGAGCGTCATGCGCAGCGTGTCGGTGCGCTCCTGGTCGCGGGCGCGCATCGCCTCCTTGAGCTCCTCTTCGATTCGGCCGATCAGGCTCATTCGAACGGCCTCCCGCCGCCGAGCACGTGCCAGTGGAGGTGGAAGACCGTCTGGCCGGCGCCCGGCCCCA
This sequence comes from Thermoleophilia bacterium, assembly GCA_025935275.1. Classification (GTDB taxonomy): domain Bacteria; phylum Actinomycetota; class Thermoleophilia; order Gaiellales; family Gaiellaceae; genus DATEOR01. The sequence continues at coordinate 4,866 of JAICVP010000107.1, read as the reverse complement.
CGTTCACGACCACCTGGTAGTCCTCGAGACCGGCCTTCCGGGCCGTGTCCGCGACGAACTCGAGCATGCGCTTCGCCTCGTCGCTCTCGAACTCGTGTACGTCCCGAAACGTGTCGATGTGCCGCTCCGGCAGCACCAGCAGGTGCACCGGTGCCTTCGGGTGGAGGTCCTCGATGGCCACGAACCCGTCGCCCGAGTTGACGTGCTCGCCCTCGCGAACGAGCTTGCAGAAGAGGCAGTCAGGCTGCGAGGCCAACGATGCCCTCCTCCGTGACGTCGTGCCCCCGGACGCGGACGAACTCGCCCTGCGGGCCGTCGACGAGCCAGGGCGAATAGTCGTCGCCGTACCCCCGCCCCGGCCGGTCGACCAGCACCGTCTCCTCGCGCCCGAGCTTTCCGGTCCACCGGCGGCGGCACAGATCCGCGGACAGTGTGCGGAGCCGTGCGCTGCGCTCCTTCTTCACGGCCGCGGGCACGCGATCGTCGTCCGCAGTGCGGGTTCCCGGGCGGGGCGAGTACGGGAAGACGTGCACCTTCGTGATGCCGGCCTCCGCCACCGCTTCGAGAGTGCGCTCGAAAGCTGCATCGTCCTCGGTGGGAAAGCCGACGATCACATCGGTGGTCAGATTGAAGCCGGCAGCCCGCCCCACGCGCCGTAGGTACGTGGCGACGTCGTAGCGCCTCCCCATCTCCTCGAGGACGCGATCGTCCCCGGACTGGAGCGGCACGTGCAGGTGCGGCGAGACGGTCGGGGTCTCGCGCATCGCCGCGACGAGCGCATCGGTCAGGTGGTTGACCTCGATGGAGGACAGGCGGAGCCGTTCGACTCCCGGGACTGCGCCGACCTCGCGCACGAGGCGCGCGAGCCCGTAACCGGCGTCGCGGTCTCGGTAGCACCCGAGGTTGATCCCGGTCAGGACGATCTCGCGGTGTCCCTGGGCGACCCGCCGCTGGACCTCGGCGGTCACCGCGGCCGCCGCCCGGCTTCGTGACGAGCCGCGCACTTCCGGAATCACGCAGAAGCTGCACGAGAAGCTGCAGCCGTCCTGGATCTTCACGAACGCCCGCACGCGCTCGAGCCCGACGGCCGCCTGGACGCAGCCGATGGCCCCCACGGCGCCCGCAACGAACTCGACCGCCCGCTCGCTGCGGAGACCGACCACCTCGACGTTCTCGGGCAGCCCTTCGAAGCTCCCTTCGAGATTCGCGGCGCAGCCGGTCAGGTAGACGAGCTGCGCGCGGCGCGCCGCCCGGCGGGCTTCCTGGCGGGACTTGCGGACCGCCTCGTGCGTGACGCAGCATGTGTTCACCACGGCGACGTCCACCGCTCCATCGCTTTCGACATGGCCGTCTTCGATCAGCCGCTCGCGTAGCTCCTGAGCGTCCGTGTGCGAGATCTTGCAGCCGAGGAACGAGCTCGAGAAGGTCGCCATGACCGCCCGATGCTAGCCGACCTCGGATGGCCCACCCTGCAAAATCAGGCCTTCTGGAAGAGGTCGGCGACCCAGCCCTGAAGCTCCTTCCGCTCCACGAGCTTCCAGCCTTCGAGCTCGAGCTCCTCGCTGACGAGATATCCGGAGGCGACCAGCTCGGCCGCCTCGACCCGGCGCGCCGCCTCCGTCAGCGGCTCGCTCGCGATGTTAGCGAGGGCCAGGCCCGCCGAGGGCAACGGATCCAAGAGGACATCGCGGCGCTCCACCGTGAGCTCGACGCCGTTCACCTTGGCGTTCGCCCGCGTCGCAGCGACGGCGGCATCGTCGAGATCGAAGGCGGTCACGGGTGCGTAGCCGAGCTTCGCCGCCGCGATCGAGAGCACGCCCGAGCCACAACCGAGATCGAGCAGGGATACCGGATCGTGCTCGAGCAGAAAGCGCAGGCAGAGCTGCGTCGTCGGGTGCGCGCCGGTGCCGAAGGCCAGGCCGGGATCGACGACGACCGGGACGAGGCCCTCACCCGGCGTCTCCCAAGGCGGCCCCACCCAGAGCCGGTCGATCTGCACAGGCCGGTGGAATCGCTTCCAGGCCTCGTTCCAGCCCGCCTCGACATCGGTTGCGGCCCCCGGCCCGAACACCTGCCAGAGGCGCTCCTCGCCGCCGGCCCTCGTGTAGGCCGCGAACTCGATTCCCCCGTCGACCGTGACCTCTTCGAACCCTTCGGGGAAGAGCTCGATGACCATGGCGCGTGCCTCTTCGGCACGCTCGGCCGCAACACGCACCGACACCCGGCGAAGAAGCGGGTCGCTCAGCGGAACGCGGCCCGAAGCTTCTCGAAGAAGCCTTCCTCGGCCTTGTAGTTCGCCTCGTGCTCGGCCTGGGTGAATGCCTCGAGCAGGCGACGCTGCTCGTCGCTCAGGTTGCGCGGCACCGCGACGTTGACGAGCAGTCGGTGGTCTCCGCGCCCGAAGCCCTGCAGCACGGGCATGCCCTTCCCTCGCAGGACGCGGATCTCGCCGGGCTGTGTCCCCGGCTTGAAGTCGAGCTCCACGTCACCTTCAAGCGTCGGGACGCTCGTCTGCGCTCCCAAAGCGGCTTCCGACATGGTCAGGTCGACGGTCGAGATGATGTCGTTCCCGTCGCGCACGAAGCGAGGATCCGGACGCACATGGACGAGCACGTAGGCGTCACCTGCACGGCCGCCGAGCTCGCCGGCATGGCCCTCGCCGGAGAGCCGGATGCGCTGGCCGTCGTGGATTCCGGGCGGCACGTCCACCTCGAGGGACCTTTCCTCGGTCCGGCGCCGCGTTCCCTTGCAGTCGGGGCACGGCGTCGTGACGACCTCGCCCGCGCCCCTGCACTCGGAGCACGTCTGGGTGCGGATGAACTGGCCGAAGATGGAGGACGAGACCGACTGCAACCGACCGCTCCCTCCGCAGGCCGGGCACGTCTCCGGGCTCGTTCCCGGCGCGGCGCCGGTCGCTCCGCACGTCTGGCAGGGCACGGCGACCGGAATCCTGACCTCCCGCTTGACTCCCCGAGCCGCCTCCTCGAGTCCGACCTCGACCTCGGCCATGACGTCGGCGCCCCGGGACCGGCGCGTGCCCGCACCGCCGAAGAGGTCGTCGCCGAAGAAGACGGAAAAGAGGTCGGCGAGGTTGGCGAAGTCGAAGTCGCTCGGGCGAAAGCCGCCTGTGCGCAGGCCCTCGTGGCCGAAGCGGTCGTAGAGCTCCCGCGTCTCGGGCTTGGACAGCACCTCGTACGCCTCGGCCGCCTCCCGAAAGCGCTCCTGCGCCTCCGGATGATCGGAGACGTCCGGATGAAGCTCGCGCGCAAGCCGCCTGAATGCCGACTTGATTTCTCTGTTCGCCGCCCCCCGCTCGACCCCGAGGACGGCGTAGTAGTCGCGCTTCACGCTTGCCATGGCTCAGTTCTCGTAGAGATCTTCCACGAAGCGGGACAGCTCCCTCGCCGCGGCGCGGACGGCCTCGATCGCTTTCACGTAGTCCATCCGCATCGGCCCGACGAGGCTGACCGTCCCCAGATTCCGGTGCTGGAGCCCGTAGGGGGCCCCGACCAGCGAGACGGTCGCGAGCTGCGGGTCGGCGAGCTCGGAGCCGACGCGCACGAACGGCCGCTTGGAGACGAGGCTGGCACGCATGAGCTCGAGCGCCATCGCGCGCTGCTCGAGCACCTCGAGCAGTCGCTGGTACCCGGCCAGCTCATCCGGGCGGAATTCGCCGAGAACCCCCGCGGTGCCCCCGACGTAGAACGCCTGCTCGGGGGTCTCCAGCACATCCGAGAACGCAGGGCGGAGCTCGGCGAGGAACTCCCGTTCCCGCGAGCCCAGCTGCGGGTCCTCGAGGCACGCGCGCAGCATCCTGCCGCCGAGCTGACGGCCGCCGAGCGCCTCGTTCAGGTACTGGCCCGCCCATTCGGCCAACCCGGAGTCGACCGCACGGGCAAAGGTGAAGAGCCGCTTGGATACGCCTCCCGTTGCTGTGATGACGACCACCATCACGAGCTGGGGCTGCAGCAGGAGGACCTCAACGCGACGGACCGTTGTCGCCTCGAGCGGGGGCGCCGAGACGAGCGCGAGCAGATGCGTGACCTCGGCGAGGGCATCCGTCGTCGTCTGCAGCGCCGTTTCCACTTCGCTCTTCAGCTGCGAGAAGTCCAGGTCGAGAGCGACTTCCGACGGTCGCGGCTCGAGCTCCTCGATCACGCGGTCGACAAAGACGCGGTAGCCGAGGTCGGTGGGCACCCGCCCCGCCGAGGTATGCGGATGCGACAGCAGCCCCTGCTCTTCGAGGACCGCGAGTTCGTATCGCACCGTCGAGGACGACACGTCCATCGCCGCCCGCTCGACCAGCGTCTTCGAGCCCACGGGCGCGCCCGTGGCGACGTACTCCTCGACGACGCGCACGAGGATCTCCTCCTGGCGGGCCGTGAGCACGGGATCAGGTTGTGGCGTCATACCTGGTCAATTGTAGTTATTTGCAGGGATTTCAGCGAGAAGCTCAGCCGTCACGCCGCCGCCGAGGAACCGCCCTCGGCGGGTCAGGAGGAGGCCGTCGCCCTGTCTCTCCACCAGACCGAGTCCTTCGAGACGGCCGACGGCCTCGGAGTCCAGCGCAGCCTGCACCTCCGCGAACGGCAGCGGGTCGTCGAGGCGGAGCCCCAGCATTAGCCGCTCCTGCGCCTGCGTCGACGCAGCCAGAGGCTCGAGCTCGCGCGGCGGAGGTTGCCCGTTCGCAAGCGCAGCGAGATAGCGCGGCAGCGCGGGCAGGTTGCGCCACCGTAGACCGTCGACGGTCGAAACGGCGCCGATCCCCAGGCCGAGATAGTCGCGCCCGAGCCAGTAGGCGAGGTTGTGGCGCGCGCGACGGTCTTCCCGGCAGAAATTGGCGGTCTCGTACCAGCGGTAGCCGGC
>JAICVP010000116.1 GCA_025935275.1 Thermoleophilia bacterium | reverse complement strand
CCCAGAATGGTTCGTTTCTCCTTCTTCACCACGGTGCCAGCGCCGTGATGGGGATAGACGACCTTATCGCCGACTTTGTACAAGCTCTCCTCCTCTTCCCGGGCCCAAAAAAAGCCGCCAGATGCCTGCGGAACTCAGCCATTGTATCGAAAATGCGCTTAAAACGCCAAGTTTCCAGGGCTTTTGTGCCCTATTGCGGGCACTTTGCACCTGGGAGAGGCGAATTCGGTGCCTTAAAGCTGCAAATAGCGGTCAACGAGATTGTGCTCCTGGAGGCGCCGCAGGCCCTCGCGGATCTCCCGCGCCCTGACGGCACCGACGCCGTCGACCGCCTCGAGGTCCCTGTGGCTCGCCCGGATGACGGCGTCGAGCGAAGAGAAGTCCCGCACGAGGTGGCGGATGACATTGTCCGGCAGCCGCGGGATCCGCGACAAGACCCGGTAGCCGCGCGGCTGTACCCCATAGTCGAGCGGATTCGTCTCGCGCGGATAGCCGAGCACCTCGGCCAGCTCCTCGAAGTCGAGCAGCTGGGTATGGGTGAGGCCGGCGAGCCGCTCGAGCGCCTCGCCCGCCTTCTGCGGCTCCCCCGCGGGCTCGTAGTCGTAGACGATCGACGCCTTGTCGCGCGGCACGTCCTCCATGAGCTCGTCGAGCTGCATGCGGATCAGGCGCCCCTCGCCGCCGAGCTCGACGCAGTTGCGCTCGATCTCCTCCGCCATTCGGGTGGTCATCTCGGCCCGCTGGACGACCACGAGCACGTCGTCGAGCATGACCGCGCTCTGGAACTCGAGCGCCGTCAACCGCGTGAGGCCCTGATCCAGCCTCTGCCGGTACGTCTCGAGCGTGCCGAGCGCCTGGTTGGTGCGGGCGAGGACGTCGGAGATCTCGCCGAGCTGGTAGCGGAGGTCGCGCACGAAGATCGTGACCGTCTCGCGCTGCTGCGAGATCGAGATCACGAGGGCCTCGGTCTGCTTGGCCACGCGCTCGGCCGTCCGGTGGCGGGTACCGGTCTCCTCCGACGCGATCGAGGGATCCGGCATGAGCTGCACGTTCGCGTAGACGATCTTCTGGGCCGTCTCGTTGAGGATGATCGCGCCGTCCATCTTCGCCAGCTCGTAGATGAGCTGCGAGGTGAAGGGCAGGTCGAGGCGCATGCCGCCCGAGTAGAGGAAGGACAGCGCGTTCGGGTCGCCGATGACGATCAGCGCCCCGAGCTCGGCGCGGATGATGTCGTCCATCCCCGCGCGCAGGGCCGTTCCCGGTGCGACCCGGCTCAGGGCCGCAAGGAGAGTCTTGTCAGTCCGAGGATCCGCCCGCATCGAGCCCCGCTTGGATGGCCTGTCTCAGCGTTTCCGCTGCCGTCAGACGCATTTTGACACGGGACTCGGTGCCTTCCGGCACGATCACGTCGGAAAAGCCGAGCTTGGCGCACTCGGCCAGCCGCCGGTCGGCCTGGCTCGCGGGCCGAAGCCGTCCGGTCAGACCGACCTCGCCGAAGCACGCAAGCCCGTCGCGAACCCTGGTTCCACGGGCGGCGGAGGCGATGGCGAGGGCGATACCGAGGTCGGCCGCAGGCTCGTCGATGCGCACGCCGCCGGCGACGTTCACGAACACATCCGCCTGTCCGAGCGCGACTCCCGCGTGACGGCCGAGGACGGCAACGATCATCGAAAGCCGCTTGGGATCGACCCCGGTCGCGACGCGCCTCGGCATGGCCAGATCGCTCTGCGAGACGAGCGCCTGGATCTCGAGGAGGAGCGGCCGGGTGCCTTCGAGCGCGCACACGACCGCAGAGCCCGGCTGGTCGTCCTGCGAGCGGCCGAAGATCGACGAGGGATCCTCCACCCCCTCGAGCCCCGCCCCGGTCATCTCGAAGACTCCGAGCTCGTTCGTCGAGCCGAAGCGGTTCTTGACGGCACGCAGGACGCGGTGCGAGCGATAGCGGTCGCCTTCGAACTGGAGCACGCAGTCGACGAGGTGCTCGAGGACCCGGGGGCCCGCAACCGCGCCCTCCTTCGTCACGTGCCCGACCAGGAAGGTGGCGATGCCCTGTTCTTTCGCGACGCGGAGGAGCCGGCCGGCGGCTTCCCGGACCTGCGCCACCGAGCCCGGCGCGGAGCCGAGCTCGGGCGCGTAGAGCGTCTGCACCGAGTCGATGACGCACACCTCGGGCCGCTCGCGCTCGAGGGTGGCGCAGACCTCGTCCAGGTTGGTCTCGGCCAGGATGTGCACGTCGGCGCCTCCGCCGAGCCGGTCCGCGCGGAGCTTGACCTGGGCCGAGGATTCCTCACCGGTGACGAGCAAGACGCGCCGCTCGGCGCTGAGCGAGCGGAGCGCCATGAGGAGCAACGTCGACTTCCCGATCCCCGGGTCGCCGCTGACGAGCACCAGGCTCGCCGGGACGAGGCCCCCGCCGAGCACCCGGTCGAGCTCGGTGACGCCGGTGGGGATGCGCTCGGCATCCGACGCCTCGACGTCCACGAGGCGAAGCAACGGCCGACCCGCGCCGACCGCGGCCGCCTTCGGGGCCGCTGCGATGCGCTCCTCGACGAGCGTGCCCCAACTGCCGCACGCCGGGCACTTGCCGAGCCACTTGCCTGTCGTGTACCCGCATTCGGAGCAGGCGTGCTGGATTGCCGCGGCCTTGGCCATGGGGGATCCATCGTAGGGCTGGGGTCCGACGGCTCCCGGCTCCTGGGAGAATCCCGCGACGATGCTGGCACAGATCTTCACCCTTGCGGAGCGGCCCGAGCTCGAACAGCGGCTCGACGAGGTCGCCGACCCGTGGCCCGAGTTCATCCACCACGACCAGGTTCTGAACGCCAGGTGGGACGATCTCTACACTCGCTGGCCCGAATTCCAGCTCGTCCTCGTCGATACCGAGACCGAGGAGGTGCTTGGGAAGGGCAACACGATGCCCGTGGCGTGGGACGGGCAAGTCGAGACACTCACGGGCGGCGTGGTCGATGTCTTCGAGCGCGAGTTTCCGAATCCGAACGTCCTGTGCGCGGTCGTCGCCGTCGTGGATGCGAAGCAGCAGGGCCGCGGGCTCTCCGGTCAGATCATCGGCGGGATGGCCGAGACCGCGGGCCGAGCGGGTCTCGAGTGTCTCATCGCGCCGGTGCGGCCGACCTGGAAGGACCGCTATCCGCTCGTCCCGCTCGAGGACTACATGCGTTGGACACGGGACGACGGCATGCCGTTCGACCCCTGGATCCGCCTGCACGCCCGCCTGGGCGCCGAGCTACTCGCGGTCGCTCCCCGTTCCCTCGACATCAGCGGCTCAGCCGCCGACTGGGAGTCCTGGACGGGAATGCACTTCCCCCAGGACGGCGATTACGTCGTGCCGGGTGCGCTCGTACCGGTGCGGTTCGAAGGCGGGGTCGGGCGCTACCTCGAGCCGAACGTCTGGATGCGCCACGAGCCGCGCTAGGCGAAGCGCTCGATGCGGAACGGCTCGAGCTCTCGGGGCGTCTCGTTCTCCAGAATCACGCGCGCGACGAGTTTGCCCGTGATCGGCCCGAGCGTGATCCCCATGCGGCCGTGGCCCGTGGCCACGTAGAGCCCTTCGCGCCCGGGCACCGACCCGATCACCGGTAGGCCGTCCGAGGGATACGGGCGAAGGCCCGCCCACTCGAGCTCGATCTCATTCGGCACCCAGTCCTTTAGGAACGCGGCGGAAGAGCGGACGATGGCGTCGATCCGCTTGGGCTTCAGGGTCTCGTCGATCCCCATCAGGTCGAAGATCCCCGCGATCCGGAGCAGGTCGCCATCGAAGGTGCTCGTACCCACCTTGCCCTCGGAGAGGTAGAGCGCATGCTTCGGCAGCGTTCCGCTCGACGTCGCCGTGATGCTGTAGCCCTTGGCCGCCTCCATCGGGAAGCGGCTCTCACCGAGGAGCTCGCCCGACCAGGCGCCGGCAGCCACGACAACGGCGTCGGCCTCGAGATCGTCGAGGCTCTCCACAGCCGCGTTCTCCTCCACCTCGCCCCCGTTCGCGCGCAACCACGCCGCCAGGCCGTTCGAGACGCTCTCCGGGCGCACGTAGCGCTCGCTCGGCGCGTGGACGCCGCCGATCACCGCCTCCGAGAGCGCGGGGTCGAGCTCGCGCGCCTCGTCGCCGGAGATGACGCGCACCGGCCCTTCGTAGCCGGCCTCTTCAGCCTCGCTCAGCATCGCCGCGTATTCGTCCAGACCAGGCTCGGTGAGAGCGGCGACCAGCATCCCGGTGGAATGCAGCTCGAACTCCACTCCGGCTGCGCGCAGCTCGTCGTAGTTGGCGAAGGCCGACTTCGTGAGCGCGACGGTCGCCTCCAGGCCCGCCCGATAGCGTTCGCGCGTGGACGCACGCCAGAAGCCCCACGACCAGCGGAGAAAGGACGGACCGAGCAGCGGGCTGATGACGAGCGGGCTGTCGCGATGCAGCATCCCGCGCAGGGCGCCGCCCATGACCCCGGGAGCAGGGAGCGGCGCGGAGAGGCCCGGGCAGATCCAGCCAGTGTTGCCGCGGGAGCACCCTTCCCCGACACGTCCCCGCTCGTAGACGGTGACTTCGGCCCCGGCGCGCCGGAGAGCGAACGCGCAGGAGAGGCCGACGACTCCCCCGCCGACGACCGCGACCCTCACGTGGCTAGTAGCCGCTGAAGGAGTCCGACTGAACCTGGTCTTCGGAGAGGCCCGCCTCGAGCAGCGCGGCCTCGACCGACTTCGCCATGGGCGGAGGCCCGGCGATCATGAAGTGGTAGAGCTCGAGGTCGCCGAGCATGTCGCGGAGCACCTCGGCGTCGAGCATCCGCTTGTCGCCGTCCCAGCTCGGGTCTTCGGTCATCGTGAGGATGAGCCGGCACCTCGGGACGATCGACTCGAGCTCCTTCAGCTCGTCGAGGAAGGCCGTCGACTCCGCATCGCGATTCGAGTAGACGAGCGTGATGTCGTAGTCGAGCCCCTTGTCCGCGATGTAGCGGAGCATCGAGCGGAACGGTGTGATCCCGATCCCGCCCGCGATCCAGGCGTAGCGTTTCGACGTGTCGTCCGGGAGCGTGAAGCTGCCCTTCGGCTGCTCGACGTCGACGGCCGCGCCCTCCGGCATCTCGACCAGCGACTTCTTGAACGCGGTGTCGCGGATGCGTGTGGCGAGCCCGAGCACGCCCTTCTCCGTGGGAGAGGTGACGACGGTGATGTGCCGGCGCGGCCCCTTCTCGTCGTCGTACGGCGGGTCGAGGAGCTCCACCCAGAAGTACTGCCCCGGCTCGAACTCGACGTCTTCGCCGCCGAGGTCGAAGGTCACGAAGAGAGTCCCCTTCGCCACCTCGCGCTTCTCCTTGATGGTCGCCTTCATCGCACCCCCTTAGTGGGGGCATTCTGGCGGTTCTTACTTATTCGTGGTCGGACGACTCGTCGGAGTCGGCTTCGGCGGACGGCTCTTCGGGCGGGACCGTGACCTTCTCGGACTCGGGCTCGGCGGGCGGGTCGATGACCGAGATGCCGACCTCTTCGTCATCCTTGCGGTCGACCATGATCGTCGAGCCCGGCTTGAGCGAGCGGCCGAGGACGAAGTCTGCGAGCGGATCCTCGATGTAGTGCTGGATCGCGCGGCGCAGCGGGCGGGCGCCCATCGCCGGGTCGTAGCCCTTCTCGACCAGGAGCTCCTTCGCTTCCTCGCTGAGCTCGATCGCGGCCTCGTGCTCGCCCATCTGCTCCTTGAGCCGCTTCATCATCAGGTCGACGATCGTCTTGATCTCTTCCTTCGTCAGCTTGTGGAAGACGATCACCTCGTCGATGCGGTTCAGGAGCTCGGGGCGGAAGACCTTCTTGAGCTCGCCCATGATCCGGTCCTTCATGTCGTCGTACGACAGGCCGGTCTCATCGCCGACGGTGAAGCCGAGCGACTGGTTCTTCGAGATGGTGGCCGCGCCGATGTTCGACGTCATGATCACGATCGTGTTGCGGAAGTCGACCTTCCGGCCCTGGGCGTCGGTCAGCTTCCCGTCCTCGAGGATCTGGAGCAGGATGTTGAAGACGTCCGGGTGGGCCTTCTCGATCTCGTCGAGCAGGACGACGGAGTACGGCTTGCGGCGCACGGCCTCGGTGAGCTGACCGCCCTCGTCGTAGCCGATGTAGCCCGGAGGCGAGCCGACCAGCCGGGACACGGAGTGCTTCTCCATGTACTCCGACATGTCGACCTGGATCATCGCGTCCTCGTCGCCGAACAGGAACTCGGCGAGCGTGCGCGCCAGCTCGGTCTTCCCCACGCCCGAGGGGCCGAGGAAGATGAACGAGCCGGTCGGGCGCTTCGGGTCCTTGATGCCGGCCCGCGCGCGGCGGATCGACTTCGACACGGCGACGATGGCCTCGTTCTGGCCGATGACGCGCTTGTGCAGCTCGTCCTCCATGCGGATGAGCTTCTGCGACTCGGCTTCGGTGAGCTTGAAGACCGGGATGCCCGTCCACATCGAGACGATGTCGGCGATCTCCTCCTCGCCGATCTCGGGCTGCTCGACCTGCTCCGAGTTGCGCCACTTCTCCTCGAGGTCGCGCTTCTTCTGCGTGAGCTTGCGCTCCTTGTCGCGGAGGTTGGCGGCCTTCTCGAACTCCTGCGCCTCGATGGCGGCTTCCTTCTCCTCGCGCACGCGCTCGATCTCTTCCTCGAGCTCGCGGTGCCGCGGCGGAGCGGTCATCGTCTTGATGCGCATACGGGACGCGGCTTCGTCGATGAGGTCGATGGCCTTGTCCGGCAGGTG
>JAICVP010000304.1 GCA_025935275.1 Thermoleophilia bacterium | reverse complement strand
GATCATCAAGAAGCCGACCGGCGCGCTCCTCGTGACCGGGCCGACCGGTTCCGGTAAGTCGACGACGCTCTACGCGTCGCTCGCCGAGATCAGCCGCCCTGAGATCAACGTCATCACCGTCGAGGATCCGGTCGAGTACCGCCTCGCCGGCCTGAACCAGGTGCAGGTGAACAACAAGGCCGGCCTCACTTTCGCGACCGCGCTCCGGTCGATCCTTCGTTCCGACCCGGACGTGGTGATGGTCGGCGAGATCCGGGACGCAGAGACGGCGAAGATCTCCATCGAAGCCGCCCTGACGGGTCACTTCGTCCTTTCGACCTTGCACACGAACGACGCGCCGAGCGCGCTCACCCGTCTCAACGAGATGGGCGTGGAGCCCTTCCTCACCGGCTCCGCGGTGACCGCCGTGCTCGCCCAGCGCCTCGTGCGCAAGCTCTGTACGCACTGCTGCGAGATGTACATGGCCACGCAGGAGGAGATGCTCGAGGCGCGCTTCACGCCCGAGCAGGCCGCTGCGGCCGACGGCGTCGGGCTCTACCGCAAGAAGGGCTGCCCGCGCTGCAACCAGACGGGCTACAAGGGCCGTGTCGGCGTCTACCAGCTGATGACCATGAGCGAGACGCTCTCGCGCCTCGCCGCCCAGCACGCGAGCCGTGAGGAGATCGAGCGGGCCGGCATGGAGACCGGGATGAAGACGCTCTGGGACGACGGTCTCCAGAAGGTCGCCTCCGGGCTCACGTCGATCGAAGAGCTCGCGCGAGTCCTGGTCTAGGCAGAGGCCCTCTGGGGCGGCGCTCGTAAACGGAGACAAGCGAGCAGGCCCGAGACAGTACGAGTGGTACGGCGAGGGACTGCGAGCGCAGTCTCCTGCACGCGAGCGTCGTCAGCCGGCGGGCGAAGCCGGCCTTTGCCCGGCGATTGCCGCCGGCGTCCAGGGGGCCTCTAGAGCTCGCAGCCGAGATAGGTGAGAGCTTTGGACGCCTCGTCCATGAAAGCGTCCGCCTGGGCGCGCGTGGCGAACGTGTACGGGCCCGGGCGGAGCGGCTCGACCCGCACGGCGTCCACCGGATAGACGTCGCACTCGACGACGAAGCCGTTCATGCCCGTGTCCACGCAGCGGAGCGCGACGACCTCCCGCCCGTCCTTCCGCGCAGAACGGCGGTCGACTTCGACGCCCAGGATCTCGATGGCAGGCTCAGCGGCCATCAGGCGTTCTTGACGGCCTGGACGATCGCGGTGCGATCGTAGAAGCCCTCGATGCGTGCCTTGAGTGAGTGGCCCCGGGTGAAGATGAGCACCGTGGGCGACTCCAACACGTTGTACTGCGACGCCAGCTGCCCGGCCTCGCGGTTCTTCGACACGTTCACCGACACGAAGCCCGCATGCGCGAGGAGCGCGCCTGCGCGGGCCTCACGCGTCTGAATTGCGTCATAGGTCGCGCCGGGCTCGTAGAAGAGAACGACGACCTTGCCGTACCGCTGGAGCTGGGAATTGATGAGAAGCGGCGCCTGCTGGATAGCCACGCGCGCGACACCCTTGTTCTTCTCGTCCAGGCACTGGCCGGCCCCGAGCTGGCGGGTGAGCGCGACGCGCTCCTTGTCGAGAGCGTCGAGCTCTTCGAGCCGGTTCTCGATCGAGCTGATGTCGAGCGCCTGAAAGCGGTTGAAGACCCAGCGCAGCTCGGAGGCCGTCTCGTCGATGTTCCGGCGGAGAGCGAGAGCAGTCGCTTTCTTCTGCGGGGGAAGGCCGAGCTTGATGAACGCGGGCTGGGCGGCATCCCAGAGCTCCACGTACTCGCCGACGATCGACTCGTAGTCGGCCAGCACCTGCGGCTCGTCGATCTTCGCGTACTGGGCCTGGAAGCCGCCGCACCAGGCCTCCAGAGACTTGACCCAGTCGTCGGTCGCCTGCGACGCCGGCTTCGGCTTCGTCTTGTCCGGATGCGTCGTGATGAGCGGGGCGCCTGGATCGCCGCTTCCCCCGCTGGGCGCCTTGCCCATGGTGTAGACGCCGAACGCGGCGCCGAGCAGGCCCAGGAAGGCGAGCGGGATGACTACCTGCAAGCGAAGCTGAGACGCCATGCGCTCTCTATCGGCAGTTCACCGGCAAGGCTTAAAGGCCAAGAAACCCGTTGCGCGGCTCAAAGGAGGAGGGCGCCTTCCGGACCGCTTCGCGGCTAAAAGGAAGAGGGCGCCTTGCGGCGCCCTCTCGATACATCCAATCGACGTCCTGACTAGCAGGCGTTGACCGTGATGTCGGCAGACGGGCCGCCCTTCTTCCAGGTGGCCTGGCCGACCGTGCTCTGGACGCAGTACGAAGCGGCGGTCGCGCGGACGACGGACACGTTCTTGATGCCCGCGTCATACGAGAGCTGCAGCTTGGTGAGATGCAGACCGGAGTACGTGTTGTGGTCGGCGTAGAACGCCTCAACGCCCGGGATCGACGCGCGCACGTTCGCCTTCGCAGCCGACACTTCAGCGCGGCTCCGGAAGGAGAGGTACGACGGGATGGCGATCGCGAGCAGGATGCCGATGATGATGATCACGACG
>JAICVP010000271.1 GCA_025935275.1 Thermoleophilia bacterium | reverse complement strand
TAGATCGTCGTCGTCGAGTGCAGGCAGGTCGTCGTGGACGAGGCTGAAGGTGTGGACGAGCTCGAGCGCGCAAGCGGCGGGCAACACCTCCGCGGGCTCGCAACCGAGTGCCTCTCCGGTCGCGAGGCAGAGCACGGGCCGGATCCGCTTGCCCCCGCCGAGCAGGGAGTAGCGGAGTGCCTCCTCGAGCTCACCCAGCTCGGCTGCGAGTGGGAGGCTCGTGAGCTCGGACTCGACGAGCTCCTGGAGCTCGCCGGGCTGTCTCATGCGGGGCCTTCTCGGCGGGCGAGGTCGACCTCGGCCTGAATCTCCTTCGCCAGGTCGGCCAGGCTTTGCAGCACGTCGACCGCTTGCTCGGGGTCCTCCGTCGCCTCGAGCTGGGTCCGCGCCCTTTCGAGCCGCTCGAGCAGCTCCTGCAGGCGGGCGACGGATTCGGGTTCCTGGGTGCTCACCGTTTCGCCTCCTTTGCGGCCTTGCCGAGGATTCCGTTCACGAGCTTGGCAGCGTCGTCCGACGAATAGCGCCGCGCAAGGCGGACCGCCTCGTCGATCGCCACCTCGAGCGGCACCTCGTCGCGGTCGAGCTCGAAGAGCGCAATGCGGAGGATGTTCCGCTCGAGCGCGCCGAGCCGCTCCGGGGGCCAGGCGCTCGAGGCTTCGCCGATCGTCGCATCGAGCGTTTCCGCCTCGGCGGACACGCCCTCGGCCAGCTCTCGCGTGTAGGGATCGAGCTCGCCTTCGTACAACGATGCGAGCGGCTGTCCGGTCACGTCCCACTGGTAGAGAACGAAGAGGGCCGCGCGGCGGGCGGCGCGGCGGCCGGTGGTCACGCCGCTCCTCCGCGCAGGGATTCGAGGGAGGGAGCCGCGTCGGCGAGGAATGACGTCGTGTAGTCACCGCTCCCGAACTCCTCACTCGAGACGATGTCGAGCGCGAGCTCGCGCGTGGTCGGAACCCCTTCGAGCTCGAGCTCGGAGAGCGCCCGCCGGCCGCGGGCGATTGCGACCTGCCGATCCTCACCCCAGACGATCACCTTGGCGATCAGGGAGTCGTAGAAGGGCGGGATCGCGTAGCCCTCCTCCACATGCGTGTCCACCCGCACTCCCGGGCCGAGCGGTGGGCGGAACCGGGACACGCGTCCGGGTGCGGGCCGGAAATCCGCGGCCGGGTCCTCAGCGTTGATCCGAAACTCGATCGCGTGGCCCTTGAGCTCCGCACGCCCTTCGCGCGGAAGCCCTTCTCCGGCTGCAACCGCGAGCTGCGCATGCGCGAGGTCGATGCCGGTGACCAGTTCGGTCACCGGGTGCTCGACCTGGAGGCGCGTGTTCATCTCGATGAAGTAGAAGCGGCCGTCGGCGTCGAGCAGGAATTCCATGGTTCCAGCCCCCCGGTAGCGCAGTGCCTCGCAGGCACGCTGCCCGGCGGCCTGCATGTCCTCGCGGATCTCGGGTGTGACCGCGGGTGACGGCGACTCCTCCACGAGCTTCTGGTGTCGGCGCTGGATCGAGCAGTCGCGCTCACCAAGCGTGAGCACCGCCCCTTCGCCGTCCCCGAGCACCTGGATCTCCACGTGCCGCGCGCCGACGACCGCCTTCTCGACGTACAGGGAGCCGTCGCCGAACGCCGACTGCGCCTCGGACGAGGCGGTGCGGTACGCGGCCTCGAGGTCATCGGCGCCTTCGACGAGACGCATGCCGCGTCCGCCTCCGCCGGCGGAGGCCTTCAGCAGAACCGGGAAGCCGACTTCCGCCGCGACCTCGCGCGCCTGGTCGAGGTCGACCGCCCCGTCCGAGCCGGGAACGAGCGGCACGCCCGCTTCGGCCATGGCGTCCTTCGCGGCGATCTTGTCACCCATCGTCTCGATCGTCTCCGCCCGCGGGCCGATGAAGACGAGATCGTTGTCCTCGCAGGCGAGCGCAAAAGCAGCGTTCTCGGCCAGGAAGCCCCACCCCGGGTGCACCGCGTCGCACTCGGTGGTCGTCGCTGCGGCCACCAGCGACGGGATTCGGAGGTAGCTCTCGGCCGGGAGCGGCGGGCCGATGTGCACCGCGCGGTCGGCGAGCTTCACGTGCAGGCTGTCGCGGTCGGCCGTGGAGTACACGGCGACCGCCTCGACGCCGAGCTCGCGGCAGGCTCGGATGATGCGGACGGCGACCTCGCCGCGGTTGGCGATCAGGACGCGCTCGAACATTTCCTCTGTCGGTTGGGTTTCGGCGCGTTTCGCGCGCCACGCGGGCGGTTTTCGACGCTACGCTCGAAGCGGAGGGAGGCCCGCGGCGGCCCCGGGGTTGCCTCGACCAGAAAAGACACTAGAGGGCGTCAAGCGGGCGGCCGTTCAGCGGCTCGAGCTCGAACAGGACCTGCCCGTACTCGACCGCCTGGGCGTTCTCGACGCACACCTTACGCACGACCGCCTCGACGTCCGCCTTCACCTCGTTCATGAGCTTCATCGCCTCGAGGATGCACAGGGTCTGGCCCGGCGCGACCGGATCGCCCTCCTCCACGAACGGCTCCGCCCCGGGCTCCGGCGCGCGGTAGAACGTCCCGACCATCGGCGACTCGATCCTGATCGTCCCGTCCGCCGGCGGCGCGATCGGAGCCTCGGGCTCGGCTGCGGGCCCAGCCAGCGGAACCCCTGCTGCCACGGCCGGCGCCGCCGTCTCATCGCTTCGCCGCACGGTGACCCGCGTCTCGCCCTCCTCGATCGTGACCTCGCCGATCCCCGACTCCTGGACGATCCGAATCAGCTCGCGGATCCGCTCGGCCTCCCCCTGCTCCAGCCCGGCCCGCACGAGGGTCTCACCGTCGCCGCCGCGGCTCCGGATCGAGCGCAGGAGCGGCTCGGCTTCCTCGCCGAAGAGCGCGAGGAGAAGAAGCTCCTCATCGCTCGACGCGAGACCGTCC
>JAICVP010000340.1 GCA_025935275.1 Thermoleophilia bacterium | reverse complement strand
GGACAGCGCGTCCCGGAGCTCGGGCTGCTCCTTGACGAGCTGGCCCACGGCGAACAGCTCGTCGGCCAGCCTCTCCGACTCGCTCAGCGCGGAGCGGACGACCGCCTCCACGCCGAGCTGCTCGAGGGCGTCGGCCAGGTCGCGGCCCGCCGCCCAGCGACGCTCGACGGCCGTGACGACGACGGCCAGGGCACCGTCGTCGACCTTGCCGCCGAGAATCTCGCGCACCAGGCCCGACTTCGCCTGCGCCGGCAGTGACATGTCGGTCACCACGCGGCGCAGGGCGGGCTCGCTGCGCAGGATCGCGACGACCGAGAAGAGGTCGCCGCCCACCGTCGCGGCGTCAGCGGTGCCGGAGACGACCGTCTCCAGCTCGCGCTTGGTCGCCTCGAAGGCTTCTGCGGAGGCACCCCGGAAGGTCATCGGCGGTCCCCGCTGGGAGCTGCCTCGAGGTCGTCGAGGAAGCGCTCCACGACCCGGCGCTGACGCGCCTCGTCGTCGAGGCTCTCGCCCACGATGCGAGCGGCGAGACCGGTCGCGAGCGCGCCGACCTCGGCCCGGAGCGAGGTGACCGCCTGCTGGCGCTCGGCCTCGATCTGGGTCTTGCCGTGCTCGACGATCCGGGTGGACTCGGCCTGGGCCTGCTCCCGCATCTCCGCCACGATCTGCGCACCCTGCTCACGCGCGTCCTCACGGATGCGCGCCGCCTCGTGCCGGGCGTCGGCGAGCTGCTTCTCCAGCTCGGCGAGCCTGGCGTCGGCCTCGGCCTGCTTCCGCTCGGCGGACTCGAGCCCGCCTTCGATCGCCTCGGTCCGCGCTGCGAACGTCGACTCGAAAGAGGGCACGACGTACTTCTTGACCAGCCAGTACAGCAGGCCGAAGACGACCAGCGAGAGGATGATCTCGATCGGGTGCGGGACGAGGGGGTTGAGGGTGGAGTGCCCTTCCTCCCCGGCCGCGGCCAGAACGAGGGGGAGCATCAGAGTCTGCATGGGCAGGTCCTTCCGGGTCCTACGTCAACTGGATTCGGCGCGGTCAGTTGAGAACGAACGCGAGCGCGATACCGATGATCGCGAGCGCCTCGGCCAGGGCGAAGCCCAGGATGGCGATGGACTGCAGCCGGTTCTGCGCCTCGGGCTGACGCGCGACGCCGTTGATGTAGGCAGCGAAGATCAGGCCGATGCCGACGCCGGGGCCGATGGCCGCCAAGCCGTAG
Source organism: Thermoleophilia bacterium (assembly GCA_025935275.1). GTDB lineage: Bacteria > Actinomycetota > Thermoleophilia > Gaiellales > Gaiellaceae > DATEOR01. The sequence goes on along the minus strand of JAICVP010000340.1, from coordinate 841 downwards.
CCGATCATGTTGAGCGAGCCGTTCAGAGTGCCTTCCACGGCAATCTTCCTTTCGGTTGTCTCTTGCTTAGGTTCTGCATGGTGCTCACGGCGCTCGGTGAGGAGGCCCCGCGCTCTCAGTGCTCGTCGGCGACAGCACCCGAGATGTACATGGCGTTCAGGAGGACGAAGACGTACGCCTGAAGGAACTGCACCAGCAGCTCCAGGAACGCGATCAGGATGAAGAGGACCCACGCCAGGATGCCGACCGGAGCGTACTGGAGGCCCATCTCCAGGAGGAGGTGCTCCCCACCCAGCGCGAACAGGATCAGCAGCAGGTGCCCCGCGAGCATGTTGGCGAACAGACGCAGGGCCAGCGTGACCGGGCGCACGACGATGTTCGACATGAACTCGAGCGGGATGAGCAGGGCGAGGATCGGCCCCTTGATGCCGGCGGGCACGCACTGCAGCTTCAGGTAGCCGAGGAATCCGTGCTTGTGGATGCCGGCCGCGTTGTAGACGACCCAGCTCATCGCCGCGAGCCCGTAGACCATCCCCGACCTGGAGAACGTCGGGAACTGGATGAACGGGATGGTCGCGAAGAGGTTGTTGAGCAGGATGAAGAAGAAGAGCGTGAAGAGGTACGGGACGTACTTCTGCCAGTCGTGGCCGCTGATGATGTCGCGCGTCATCGAGTTGCGGACGAAGCCGTAGGCCTCCTCGCCGACGAACTGCATCTTGCCGGGCACCATCGCGCGCGTGCGGGCGGCGAGGAAGAAGAAGCCGAAGACGAGCACCGCGGCCAGCACCAGCTGCAGCATCGGCTTGGTGACGCCGATGTAGTGGCTCTGCCCGAGGAAGTC
>JAICVP010000270.1 GCA_025935275.1 Thermoleophilia bacterium | reverse complement strand
TCTCCGCCACTCGCTCACGTAGAGACCCCGGCGCCGCAATCGAAACGGTGCGGAGCTCCAGCGCGAGCCCCTGCAATCGGGCCTCGCTCTCGGTCTCCGGGAAGGCGCCGGCCAGGAGCTCCTCCAGGCGGTTGGCGGCGAGCTCAGGCGACGACATGGGCTTCCATCCTCTCTTCGAGCTTTTGGAGGGCGCGGGCGAGTCTCATCGAGCACGCGCTGCGGCTGATGCCGAGCACTCGCGCGGCGGCGAGCGCGTCGAGCTCGAGCACGATCCGCAGGACGACGACTTCGCGTTCCCCGGCTGAGAGCGAGCGCAGGGCCGACTCGAGCTCGGGGGAGATCCCCTCCGCCAACGGCTCGGCGACCTGCTTGCTTTCCGCAGCCGAGCGGTCCTCGCGTCGACGCCGCCTCGCCTCCGAGCGGAAGTGGTCGAGCGCTTTCGAACGGGCCAGCTGGCAGAGCCACGTGCGTTCGGAGCCCCGGCGGGGATCGAAGCGCTTCCAGCTGCGGAAGGCCTTTTCGAAGGTCTCCCCGGTGAGGTCTTCCGCCAGAACGGGGTCGGCGGTGAGAAAGACGAGGTAGCGGTAGACGTCGTCCAGGTGCTCGCGGGCGACGTTCGCGAAGGCGCGGCGAGCCTGCGCACGGCGCGGCCAGGTCTCGGCGAGTGCGTTCACGTCATCCATACGCCACCGACTCGCGAATGCGTCACAAAGTTCCCGCGATCAGAGCGAGATGGAGCGGCCCTCCTCGGCCGAGCGGTAGAGCGCCTCGATGGCGCGGGCCTGGCCGAGCGCGTCCTCGCGGCCGAGCAGCGGCTCGGACTCGCCGCGGACCCCGGCGCTCATGTTCTCGAGCTGCAGGCGATAGGAATCGGCCGGCTCGAGCTCGATCCGCTCGGTGCCGTCGTCCCTCCTGACCTCGATCACCGGCTGGCGGCAGTGCCAGGGATCGTCGAGGAACACCGACCCCTCCTCCCCGATCGCCTCCAGCTCGTCGCGCACCGGCAGGACGAGGCCACAGTCGATCTCGGCGAGAACTCCGCCGGGGAAGCGCAGCGTGCCCGTGAAAAGCTCGTCCACGCCCGACTGCGCCGCGACCTGCTCGCCGAAGACGCTCTCCGGCACGCCGGCGAGGAGCCGCGAGCCCGAGACGCAGTAGCAGCCGACGTCCATGAGGCCGCCGCCCTCGAGCTCGGCGTTCAGGCGGACGTTCGTTCTGTCGGCGAGCGGGAAGCTGAACGCGGCGCGGACGAGGCGCAGGCGGCCGATCGCCCCGCCCTCGACGAGCTCGACGAGGCGCTTCGTCTGCGGGTTGTGCCGGTACATGAAGGCCTCCATGAGGATGCGTCCCGCCTGCTCGGCGGCATCGAAGGCCCGCTCGACGTCCTCGCGGTGCCGGCTCAGCGGCTTCTCGCAGAGGACGTGCTTGCCCGCCTCGAGCGCGCGGATCGACCACTCGACGTGCATCGAGTTCGGGAGCGAGATGTAGACGGCCTCGATCTCCGGATCGGCGAACAGCTCGTCGTAGCTCCCGTAGGCACGCTCGATCCCGCGCTCGTCGGCGTACGCGCGCGCGCGTTCGAGGTCGCGGCTCGCAACCGCGATCACGTCGAGATCCGGGGACGCGTCGGCGCCCGGCAGCAGTTTGTCGTTGATGTCCGCCGTGGAGAGGAAGCCCCACTTGACAGGGTCGTCTAGCCCCATGAGGGCTCCGTCGCCGGCCGGAACGCCGTCTCGAGGATGCGGTGGTTCCGCGTCCGGGTGAGAACGAAGAGGACAACCTCGGCCACGTCCTCCGAGGTCATCATCCCCTCGAGCTCAGGCATGTCCGGTGTGCGGCCCCGGCCCATGGCGAAATCCGTCGCCACACCTCCGGGGCAGACGTTGGTGCAGCGGATGCCGTGCTCGCGGAGCTCGTGATCCATGGCGCGCGTGAAGCCGACCTGCGCGAACTTGGAAGCGCAGTAGACGGCCTCGAAGGGAAGTCCGCGCCTGCCGGCCTCCGAGGCGAGCGTGACGAGGTCCGCCTCCTCGCTCTTCAGCAGGTACGGCAGCGCGGCGCGGGCGGCGTAGAGCGTTCCCTTCACGTTGACGTCGATCATCTCCTCGAGCTGGTCGGGCGGGAGGTCGAGGAACGGCCCGTAGGCACCGACCCCCGCGTTGGCCACCAGGATGTCGATGCCGCCGAAGCGCTCGGCGGTCGCGTCGGCCAGGGACTCGAGGTCCTCGGGCCGGCGAACGTCGCACGGGGCGGCGACGGCTCCTTCGATCCCGAGGTCGTCTCCGCTCCGCGAGGCGAGCCCGAGGCGCACGCCCTGCGCGGCCAGCGAGCGGGCGACCGCCGCGCCGATCCCGCGGCTCGCGCCGGTCACGAGAGCAACTTTCCCTTCGAGAGAGATCATTCGTCCTCCAGAGGTCGTAGAGCCGGATAGAGAGACCGAAAGCGGTCGTAGGCGCCAGCGTACGGCCGGATCCATTCTGGCTCGGGATCGACGGTCTCCCGGACGTGCACGGTCGCGGCGACGGCTTCCTGGACGTCCGCGAAGACGCCGGCCGCGACTCCCCCCAGGAGCGCGGCGCCGAACGCGGCGCCTTCCTCCACCGCGGTGCGCTCGAGTGGCAGCTCGAGGACCGAGGCGACGATGCGCAGCCAGAGGTCACTTCTCGCTCCCCCGCCCGAGACGCGAGCCGACACGGGCTCGACCCTGAGGTCGCGCAGGAGCTCAAGGGAGTCGCGGAGCCCGAATGCCACGCCCTCGAGCACCGCCCGGACGAGCGCTCCGCGGTCGTGGCGGAGCGAGAGCCCGGTGAAGGCCCCGCGCGCATTCGGGTCGGCGTGCGGGGTGCGCTCGCCGGCGAGGTACGGGAGGAAGGTGAGGCCCTCGGTGCCGGGAGGCCACAAGTCCGCCTCGG
>JAICVP010000300.1 GCA_025935275.1 Thermoleophilia bacterium | reverse complement strand
CGGGATCTACGACGGCGACGAGCTGGTCGAGCACTGGCGTGTCGCCACCGAGTCGGAGCGCACCGGCGACGAGATCGCTGCGCTCGTCGTGCGCCTCCTCGAGCTGCGCGACCTGGGCTTCGAGGACGTGGACGGTGTCGCGCTCTCCTCGACGGTGCCGTTGCTCGTCCGCTCCTACGAGGAGCTCGCCGGCCGTTACACCCACGCGCCGATCCTCATTGTCGGTCCCGGGTCGAAGACCGGCATCCCGGTTCTCTTCGACGATCCGCGCCAGGTCGGCCCTGACCGGATCGTCAACGCCGTGTCGGCGCGGGACCGCTACGGCGCTCCCTGCATCGTCGTCGACTTCGGCACGTCGACGAACTTCGACGCGGTCTCGGCGGCCGGCGAGTACGTCGGCGGCGTCATTGCCCCCGGGATCGAGATCTCCATGGACGCGCTCTTTGCCCGGGCGGCGCGCCTCGTGAAGGTCGACCTCGTCGCTCCTGACACCGCGATCGGCAAGACGACCGTCGCGGGGCTTCAGGCAGGCCTGTTCTACGGATTCGCCGGCCAGGTGGACGGGATCGTCGAGAGGATGCAGGAGGAGCTCGGCGGCCGCGCCAAGGTCATTGCCACGGGCGGGCTCGCGGAGCTGATCGCGCCGCACTCGAAGACGATCGGAGAGGTCGACCCGCTACTGACTCTGGACGGTCTCCGGCTCCTCTGGAGCCGCCGCGACGGCTGAGCGACGCTCGACGACGACCCGGTCGAGACTCGCCTTGGAGAGCGGATTGGCCCAGAAGCCATCGATCCACGGTCTGCGCGCGGCGACGCTACGGCCGTAGGCGATGGGGAGGATCGCCGCGTGCTCGCTCACCCAGAGCCGGTCGATCTCGTGGTAGAGCTTCATCCGCTCCGGCTGATTGCCGAGCGAGCGGGCCTCGATGATCTTCTCCTCGACCTCGTCGTCGCGGTAGAAGGGGAAGGGCTCGCGGAAGAGCCCGCGGAAGAACCCGTCCGGATCGGGGTAGTCGGCCCCAAACCCGCTGACCCAGAGGTGCTCCTCCTCCAGGCTCGCCGACCAGAACTTCCCGTCGGCCGCGCGGTAGTCGATGCGGATGCCGATCTCGGCGACCTGCTCCGCGATCAGCTTCGCGGTGAGCAGGAGCCACGGCGGCACGAGCATCCGTAGCTCCGGCAGGCCGCGGCCCTCCGGATAGCCCGCCTCGGCCAGCAGCTGGCGCGCGATCTCCTGGTCGTACTCCGGCCCGACGCGGTGCGAGTGCCCGGGCATCGCGGGCGGGATCGCACCGCCGCGGGTCGACGCGCGCTCGCTGTCGATATCTCGGAGGAGAGCCTCGCGGTCGACGGCGTGGGAGAACGCCTTGCGCACCTGCTCGTTCGAGAACGGCGGCTTGTCGACGCAGAAACCGATGTAGCGCGTGTGCAGGTCGGGGATGAGGTCGTAGACGGTGTCCGATGCCTCGGCGATCGACAGGTTCCAGACAGTGAGGACGTCGAAGTCGCCTTCCTTCCAGCGGTCGATCATCTCGTGGCTCGTCTCGATGAACGGGATCTCGATCTCGCGCACGTTGCCGCGCGGCCCGTTCCAGTGCGGGTTGGCGACCAGGAGCGCGTGCTCGTCGTCGAACTCGGCCAGCGTGAACGGGCCGTTCGAGACGATGTTCTCCGGCCGGTGCCAATCCTCCCCGAGCTGCTCGCAGCGGTGGCGCGGCCAGGGAAATGCCCACGGCGAGGCGAGGACGTAGGGGAAGAAGCTCCGCGGCTCGCGCAGCGTGATCTCCAGCGTGCGGTCGTCGAGGGCTTCGGCGGTCTCGACGTCCTCCATGAGAAACGCCGTGCGGGTCTCCAGCTCGCGCATTCGCAGCCACGTGAAGGCGAAGTCGTCGGCGGTGAGCGGCTCCCCGTCGCTCCAGCGCACGCCTTCGCGCAGGCGGAAGAGGTACGTCAGCCCATCGCTCGAGACGCGCATGTTGTCCGCCATCGAGGGAAGCACGTTCAGCTCCGCGTCGATCATGAGCAGCCCCTTGAAGAGCTGCTCGGTGATCTTCAGGCCCTCCGTCGAGTAGACGTGGCCCGGGATCACGGCGTCCGGCTTGGAGACCGCGGTCGAGAGGTGCTCCGTCGGCTCATGCCGCGACTCCTCGTCGACGCGGCAGGAAAAGGCCTCGTCGTACATCTCCTCGGCGCTCTCGAAGTCGAAGGCCAGGTGGTAGGTGAGCGCCATCTTGAACAGCGTGTCGCGGGCGCGTGCCTCGTCCCCGACGCGGGCGAGGAACGAGCGGGCCTGGCGGTAGTGCTCGAGCGCCTCCTGGTCGGCGTAGATCGAGCGCGCCCGGTCGCCGGCCTTCAGGAGGTAGTCGACGGCCTTGTCGGCCACGTCGGCCTCGCTGAAATGCCGAGCGAGCAGCGCGTAGGACTCCTCGGGGGATTCGCGGTAGATCTCCTCCAGCGCCTCGCCCACACGCTTGTGGAGCTTCTTCCGCGTCGACTCGACGAGGCTCGCGTACGCGACCTCCTGGACGAGCCCGTGCCGGAAGCGGTACTCGGGGTTCGGGCGGCG
>JAICVP010000283.1 GCA_025935275.1 Thermoleophilia bacterium | reverse complement strand
CTCGAGACGAAGGCCTCGTAGAGCTTTCCGACGATCGCGAGCACCTGCTTCTGCTCGTCCGGATCCTCGAGGCCGGCCGTGTAGATCAGCCACCGCGCCTGGAAGGGCTGAAAGCCGACGAGCGGGTCGATGTGCAGGCGCGCGAGCGCGTCCGGGTCGTTCTCCGCGACCTCCTCGATGTCGACCCCGCCCTTGGTCGTGAACATGAAGAGGGGCTTCTTCTCGCCGCGATCGAACGTGACCGAAAGGTAGTACTCACGCTCGATGTCGGAGGCCTTCTCGATCCAGACGCTCCTGACCACGTGCCCGCGGATGTCCATGCCGAGGATGTCGCCGGCGCGGGCCTCGGCGTCCTCGGGCGAGTCGGCGAGCTGGATCCCCCCGGCCTTGCCGCGGCCCCCGGTCAGCACCTGCGCCTTGACGACGACCGGGCCGCCGAGCTCTTCAGCGGCCGCCCGCGCTTCCTCCGGAGTCGCGGCGATCCGCCCCTCGGAGACGGGGATTCCGTAGCGCGCGAAGAGTTGCTTTCCCTGGTACTCGTAGAGATCCATCCGGGCGCGGCGAGTCTAGATGCTTTGGCTGTAGCCTTCCGCCGGTACCCGAGAGAGGAGTGAGCATGAGCACGTTCACGGAGGAGGACATTCGGACGCGCGGCATCGCCGAGTTCGACATTCGCGACGAGACGATGGACATGGATCAGGACGACATGGACTCCGACTCGGACGACACGGATTCCGACGACTCGGACTCCGACGACACGGATTCGAGCGACGCCGACACCGACGCAGAAGACCCGAGCTAGCGCGCTCGCGCGCACGCTCGACCCGGTCACGAGCGAGGAGTTCCTCGCCGAGTACTGGGAGCAGAAGCCGCTCGTCGTCCCGCGGGGGGAGGAGGGTCGCTACGACGACCTGCTCTCGGTTCTCGACGTCGAGCGGCTTCTCACGTCCGGCGGGCTCCGCTTCCCGGGCTTCAGATTGGCGAAGGCCGGCGCGAAGCTCGATGTCTCCGACTACACGAAGGACCTCTCCTGGCGCCCCGAGCCATTCTCCGGCACCGCCGACGTCGAGCGCGTCCTCTCGGAGTTCGAGGACGGCGCGACCATCGTCCTTCAGGGCCTGCACCTGAACTGGCAGCCGCTGGCCGAATTTTGCCGGTCGCTGGAATCCGAGCTCGACCACCCGGCGCAGGCGAACGCCTACTTCACGCCGCGAAGCGCCCAGGGGCTGCCGGTCCACCACGACACGCACGACGTCTTCTCGCTCCAGGTCGCTGGCGAGAAGCGCTGGCTCGTGTACGACCCCGCGTGGGAGTTGCCGCTGAAGCAGCAGCGCTACAAGGCTGAGACGATGGGCGAGCCCGGCGATCCCGTCCTGGACATCACCCTGCAGGCAGGCGACACGCTCTATCTCCCGCGCGGCTGGCTCCACGAGGCGAAGACCTCGGAGGCCGACTCCCTGCACCTCACCGTGGGCGTCAACGTCTACACGTGGATGGACGCGTTCAAGGCGGCGCTCGATAGCTGCGCGAGAGAGGTCGGCTTCCGGCGCTCGCCGGACAGCGACCCTCCGCACGAGCTGCTCGAGCTACTCGGACGAGAGCTGCAGCCCGAGCGGGTCGAACGCAGGCGCAGGCGGAAGCTCGTGCGCACCCGTCGACCCGTTCTCGGCGGCCAGCTGACCCAGCTTCGGGCGCTCGAGACCCTGGACGTCGACACCGTGGTCGAGCGGCGGCCGACCGTCCTCTTCGACTTCCACGGAACCACGCTCTCCTTCGAGGGCAAGGACGTCACGTTTCCGGACGAGGCCGCGGAAGACCTCGCCTTCATCGCTCAGGCGGAGGAGGCGTTCACGCCGGCGGAGCTCCCCGGCGACCTCGACGACGAGGGTCGCCTCGTGCTCGTGCGCAGGCTCGTGCGCGAGGGCTTTCTCGTCGTCAGCGAAGCCGCGCGCGAAAACGGCGCGGACGCTGAGGCGTGACCGAGCCGCAGGTCAGGTAGACCGCCCTTTCACCCTGCTCGGCCCACGCCTCCGCCGCGAGCTCGCGGCCTTCGGCGCGCAGCGTGACGAGCCAGCGATCGTCGGACTCGCGCGACACGCGTACGAGCTCGACGTCGCGCACCCCGGCGAGACCCGTCTGCTCGCGCACGGCCAGCTCGGCCGCCTGCACGGCGAAGGTATAGGCCGAGCGCCCGCGGTAGCGCTCCAGGTTGATGCGCCCGTCGAAGTAGTCGTCGAGGATGGGGTCCAGATCTTCCTCGCCGACACGGCCGTAGAAGAGGCCCTCAGGGAGGACGACGACGTTGCCGGCGAAGCGATCCCCGCCCACGTGCGTCGACTGCCAGACCCACTCCGGATCGACCTTGCCCTTCAGCTGGTCGTAGAGCGGTCGCCCGTACTTCGCGCAGCAGCGATCCCGCTTCCCATGCGTGCAGACGACGAAGAGTGGGTGCTCGACCGGGACTCCCGGTGTGCCGCCGTCGGAGAGCGCCGCGGCGAGGTCGAACCCGACCAGGTCGTCGTGGTGATCAAACTCGAGCGCGTAGAAGCGCTCCTCACCGGGCCGGCAAGTGCCGAAGTAGAGCATCCGGCGCTTGTAGGAGCGCCGCTCGGGCCGCTTGACGAAGAGGAGACGCGAGTGCCCGAGCTTGCGCAACTGATCGCGCAGATGCTCCTTCAGCGGCTGTGAGAGGAGGCT
>JAICVP010000275.1 GCA_025935275.1 Thermoleophilia bacterium | reverse complement strand
TCGATGCGCCGGCGTCTGCGAGAGGCCGCTCCAGAAAGCCGCGAATCGCCTCGAAGCCGTCTGCGGAGACGGCCAGCGAGCCCGAGCCGCACTCGGCGCACACGCCTCCCCCGGCCTGTGCCGAGAAGCCGACGAGCGCTTTCTCCTCGCCGCAGGCGGCGCACCCGGCGAGGTGCGGAAGGTAGCCCGAGAGCCAGAGCAGCTTCAGTTGGAACGAGAGGACGAGCGGGTCGAGCGCCGGCTGGGCAGGCAGCGCCGCCTCGATGTCGTCGAGAAGATCGAGGAAGCGCGTCAGCGCGTTGAACGCGGGCGCGTTGGCGTCCTGCTCGACGAAGAGTCGGAGCATCGCCTCGAGGCCGATATGGCCGACGGCCATGCGATAGCCGTCGACCCGCGCGGGCTCGTGCGAGCGCAGCAGGTCGGCCCCGCGCACGGTGCAGAGCTCCCCCCGCCCCTCGTGCAGCATGAGCTCGACGTGGCTGAAGGGCTCGAGCCGCGCCCCGAAGCGCGACTTCGTCTTGCGAACGCCCTTCGCGATCGCGCCCAGGCGGCCGCGCTCGAGGGTGTAGAGGTGGAGCACGCAGTCCGCCTCGGAAAAGCGAATCGAGCGCAGGACGACCGCCTCGGTCTTGAAGGTTCCGGGCACGCGCCGAGTCTAGCCGCCGTCCCGGTGGAATCCGGGGCTTTCCGGGTACGTTGAACAGACGATGCCCCGAATTCGGATGTACTCGACGACCTGGTGCGGCTACTGCATCCGCGCGAAGGCCCTCCTCGAGCGCCGCGGCCTCGAGTACGAGGAGATCGTCATGGACGACGACCCCGCCTTTCGGCAGAAGCTCCTCGATATGACCGGGCGCTGGACCGTCCCACAGATCTTCATCGACGACGAGCCGATCGGCGGCTACACCGAGCTCTGGTCCCTCGAAAGGGACGGACGGCTCGACGACCTAGCCGCTTAGCCGCTCCGCAAGGTACTTGACCCCGAGCGGGTAGCGGTACTCGATCGCCATGTGCGTGGCGTCGAAGAGCTCGAAGTAGACGTCGGTCACCCCGATCTCTTCGAGCGCCCGGCGGAAGGCCTCGGCACCGAGGTCGAGGAACCACTCGTCCTTCTTCCCGGCGTCGATGTAGATCGCCTTCAGGGAGCGGACCGCGTCGGCGTGCGTCGCGACCATCCGGACGGGGTCCCAGGCGAGCCAGCGTTCCCAGACCTCGGGGACGAGCTCCGCTGTCGCAGGGTCGAACGGCAGGCGCACGGTTCCGTCCTCATCCGTCGAGTAGCAAGCCGCCATGCACCACTGGTTGAGGAGCACGTGATCCGAGTCCTTCGAGAAGGCCGGCCTCGACCGGAAGTCCTCCCAGAAGCGGTCGTAGGAGCCTTCGTACTCGTCTCGGAGAGCCCTGGCCACCACCGGCATCTCGGGCAGGTAACAGGCTTCGAAGAGCGCGTCTCCGGCGTGCGTGGCGAGGCCGCCGAAGACATCGGGCCGGAGCATGGGCGTGACCATCGCCCCGTAGCCCCCGGACGACTTGCCCGCGATCCCGCGGTTCTCGGGCGCCGGCATGGTGCGGTAGCGCTCGTCAACCCACGGGACGACCTCGTCACAGAGGTACGTGTGGTAGCGCCCGGTTCCCGGGGAGTCGAGGAACTGGCTACCGCCGAGCGACGTCCAGCAGTCGACGTAGACGAGGATCGCCGGCGGCGAGCCCCCCGCCGCGAAGAGGTCGTCGGCCAGCTCGGGGAAGTTCTTGCGGAAGGGGGCACGATTTCGCCACATGTCGAGCTGGCCCGTGAGCCCCTGGATGACGTAGATGGACGGATACCGCCGCTCGGAATCGTCGTCGTATCCGGGGGGAAGGTAGACGCGGAGCGGCCGCGTGCTGGGATCGCCGAGAGGATTGCCCTCGAGTGCGTTGCTCTCGATCTCCGCCTCCTCGAAGCGGCCCCGCGGCTCGAACGACCAGGGATCCACGGCCGCGATCCTAGCCGGGGTCCGGCCGCTGGCACTGCGGGCAGTACCACGTGCCCCGCCCGCCCGCACGGGTCTTCTCGATCGGCGTGCCGCAGCGCGCACACGGGTCGCCGGCGCGGCCGTAGACCTTGAACTCGCGCTGCATCCGGCCCCGGCGTCCTTCGGGGTCGCGGAAATCCCTCAGCGTCGCGCCCTGTCGCGCGATCCCCATCTGGAGCGCAGCCCGGATCGCCTTCCGGAGCCGCGCGATCTCCTCGGCGTCGAGTGATCCTGCGGGCCGAAGAGGATGGATCTTCGCGCGCCAGAGCGCCTCGTCTGCGTAGATGTTCCCGATTCCGGCGGCAGACCGCTGGTCGAGAAGAGCCGCCTTGATCGGCGCCCGGCGGCCTGCCAGCGACTGCGTCAGCGTCCGGTTGGTGAACCCGCGCTCCAGGGGCTCCCCGCCCAGCCGCCGGGCCGCGAAGTAGTCGTCCAGCTCTCCCGGCTCGAGCAGGGCCCAGGTTCCGAAGCGGCGCACGTCGCGGTAGGCGACGTCCGAGCCGTCGTCTAACCTGACAACTGCGCGCCGGTACCGGTCGGCGGCGAGGCCGCCCTGAGCCGGATGCTCGACGTTCCCGGTCATGCGGAGATGGACGAGGAGGTGCCGCCCACTCTCGAACGCAAAAACCAAATACTTGCCTCTGCGCCCAACAGTGGCGATGCGCTCACCCTCGAGGGCTTGCGCGATCGCCTCGGGCGGCTCGGGCCGGGTCAGGCGCGGGTCGACGATCTCGACGCGCTCGAGCCTGCGTCCCTCCAGACGCGGGGCCAACCGCGACCGGATCGTCTCGACCTCCGGTAG
>JAICVP010000324.1 GCA_025935275.1 Thermoleophilia bacterium | reverse complement strand
GTCGCCTTATCTAGTACGGGATGGTTTCAGCTGGCGTCAGAGCACCGGCGGTGACGAAAGGCGAAAACGGGGCGGGTTCCTTCAGCCCGGCAGTCACGGGATCGCGTCGAGCAAGGCCAGTAATCGGGTAGCAGGAATCTCAAGCGAAGCACCCATTGACCTCCCGCTTGTGGAGCCCGGCGTAGTGAACGTCCCGCGAAGAGGCCGCGCGATCGGCGTGCATCCATTCCTCGGAAGACGCTGATTGACCGCCGCGGGCTTCGCCGCTAGGCGGGGGCGTCGGCGCTCGGTTCGCGCGCGCCGCTCGGCCGCGCTGGTTCGCGCGGCCCCATGTCCAGCCGGAACGGCGGGTAGTCGTCGGTCATGAGGCCGACATAGGCGGCGACCCGCGCGGCCCAGCGATCCAGCCCGAGGGTGAAGTCGAAGAGAGCGGGTGGATAGCGGCGGGTGAAGAGGAGGACGATGCAGGCGATGATGACGAGGAGCCCAACTAGGCCGAACGACCCGGCGCCACGCCAGTCGTCGCCGATTGGGCCGGCCCAGCCCCAACCGCCGATGAAGATCCCAACCAAGATGAGGTGAGGGATAGCGAGGAGCCATTTGAGGAGCCAAAGCCAGCGGCTAAGCCGCTCGGGGTACCGGACGTCGAGGCGGGCCGGGTAGTCCGGCTCCTCCCGGAGCGAAAACGGCGGGTAGCGGTCGGTCCCGTTCGCCCAGTAGGAGTAGAACCCGACGCGCCACGTCCAGCGGAGGACGCCGACGTTGAAGTCGAAGATCCCGCGCGGGTAGCGCCCGGTAAAGAGGATCGCAAACCCCGCGATTACGGTGAGCACTGAGTACGCCAGCCAAAGAAACACAAGCACGATGTAGTGCGGGACTGCGAGAAGCCACTTGACCAGCCAGAGCCAGCGGCTGACATCGGGCTGCAGCTCGCCGCTCAACGCGACCGGGTAGACGGTCGCATCCGCCGCGCGCGGCTCCGCCGGAAGCGGGATGGCCCCCGCTCCGGGAGCCGAAGCAGCCATCGTCATGGCCGTCGTTGAGTGCCGCGCACCGAGGTAAATCAGGCCCGCGCCACCAAGCAGGAAGACGGCGCCTGCGATCAGTAGGCCGATCGCAACCCAGAGGAGAAAATCGAGCTCCGCCCCCGCCCGAAGATCGGCGTCGATTCCAGGGGACGCGTCCTCGCTCATGAGAACAACCGTCCAGTTGCCGCTCTCGGGCCGCCACGTGAGCACCTGCTCGCCTGACCCCGTTGCGGTCACAGCCCAGAATTTCTGCTCGGCGGGCGAAGATTCCGGCGCGCCTCCGCCTATGCGCTCGTATTCGGGCGGGTCGAGGTCGCTCACGCGATCGTGCTCCACCGCGCCCATGTACGCGTCCACGTCGTCGCTCCGTGCCACGCCGAGAAAGACGTCTTCACCCGTTACCGTGAGGCGGACCTTGCCCAGGACGTCGTCGGACAGGAACCAATCCGCGACGTCGGGATCGGAGCTGACGAGGTCGATGGGATCGGAGACGATCGCGTACGAGCTCGACTCGAAGTGCTCCCTGGGCGAGGTCAGGTAGCCGTCATCACGCTGCGTCTGCTCCGCCCAGAGGAGCGCCCCGCCGCCCGCGAGCATGGCGGCGCCTAAGAGCGCTGCGATGCTCCCGAGGACGACGAGCGTGATGCGGCCGGCAGTCCAGCCGCGCGACCGGTGTGGAGCAACGGGTTCGGTCAAAGTAAGAGCGATGATCCTCTCTGCGGGCGCATCCGTCCAGGTCCGCCGGCCACTGCGGCGCGCGTTCTCGTCCGACCGTGCGGACTTTCGCGCCGTGCCACTAGGTCGTAACAGGATCGGAAGGGGAGGCGTGATGAGCACGACTGGTCCGAGCCCGGAGTGACCCGGCCCCACGGTCGAGCGTCGGCTATTGCGACGCTGCCGGCTCCGTGCGGTCGGCCTGCTCGACCGCTCGCGCGACCTCGACGCGTGAGGAGACATCGAGTTGGCGGAAGATGTTTCGCGGGGGCGTCGCCATGGTCTTGGGGATCGCTCTTCTCCTGCTGTTTTTTTCTTTGCAGAGCGGCGGGGTCGGGTGGCGAGCCGAGCGCATGGGCGCGCGGGGGCCGGCGGATTGCTGGGGCCGGCGGGGAGTTACGGCGAGGAACCGAAAGCGCTAGGAGGAATGCGGGGTTTGCTCAACCATGCGATTCCTGCCGTGGAGGTCGGGAAATGC
>JAICVP010000065.1 GCA_025935275.1 Thermoleophilia bacterium | reverse complement strand
GGTCGCGCCTTCGACGGAGGCCTCGAGGAGCGGCGACGACACGGCGGCGCGCGCGGCTTCCGCGGCGCGGTTCTCGCCCTCCGCCTCGCCGATGCCCATGAGAGCCGAGCCGGCGTCGGTCATGATCGTCCGCACGTCGGCGAAGTCGAGGTTGACGAGCCCGGGCACGGTGATCAGGTCGGTGATGCCCTGGACGCCCTGCCGGAGGACCTCGTCGGCCATCCGGAACGCATCGACGACGGACGTCCGTTTCTCGACGACCTGCAGCAGCCGGTCGTTCGGGATGATGATCAGCGTGTCGACCTTCTCGCGCAGCTTCGCGATTCCATTCTGCGCCTGCTCGGCGCGCTTGCGGCCCTCGAAGTTGAACGGCCGCGTGACGACACCGACGGTCAGCGCCTTCAGGTCCTCGCGCGCGATCTCGGCGATGACCGGGGCGGCGCCCGTGCCGGTGCCTCCGCCTTCGCCCGCGGTGATGAAGACCATGTCTGCGCCCTTCAGCGCTTCCTTGATCTCGTCCTTGGACTCGAGCGCGGCTTCCTCGCCCACCTGGGGGTCGGCGCCGGCTCCGAGCCCGCGCGTGCGGTGGGTGCCGATGTGGAGCTTCTGCTCCGCCTCGGACATGAGCAGTGCCTGCGCGTCGGTATTCACGGCGACGAACTCGCAACCGCGCAAGCCTGCCTCGATCATCCTGTTCACGGCGTTCGTTCCGCCGCCGCCGGCACCGACGACCTTGATGACGGCGAGATAGCTCCCGGACTGGTCTCTCACCTGGATTTCCTCTCCTCTTTCCTCAAGCTCATCTTGAGCGTGCGCCTGAGAGTACGTCCGCTTCCGGAGTATGTCAAACCGGTATTTGCAGGAAAGATGCGGCTATACCCTAAACCTCAACCTGAGGGTAGAGGGTTGGTCGAGGCGACGGGCCGGTCGGGAAGCGTGACGTCCAGATACGCCAGCGCGGCACGTTCTTCGGCGCTGAGCTTGCGCATGACGAGTGCGGCGACGCGCAGTTTCGTGCCCACGTCGTCGGGCTCGCCGAGGAGCAGGAGCGGGCGCGTCTCCCCTTCGCCCGCGAGGACGAGCGTCAGCTCTCCGTCCTCGAAGCGCGCCGAGTGAATCGGGATCGGCATGCGCCTGGGCGCCTCGGCGAGGGCTGCAAGGACGGACCTCGTGCCCTCGTCTGCAAGGAACTCGCCCGCGGCCAGCGGCGCCTCGGGGAGGTAGCGGACGCGCGGGAGCTCCGGCGCCTCGGCCGCGCTCGTCCGGCCGATCACGCGCCCGCGCTCGGAGACGACCCAGAGGCTCGACGCCTGGTTGACAACCGCGACCGGTCGCTCCGGGACAACGACGAGGCGAAGGGTGTGCGGGAACGCGCGATCGTAGGACACCGACCGCACCGAGGGAAGCGCCTCGAGCCTGCGCACCACCGCGTCGCCGTCGAGCGCCACGAGGCTGGCCCCACGCGTCTCCTCGAGCGACTGCAGGACCGCCCGATGCACATTCGGGGGAGCTCCCTGGATCTCCACCGTCTGAAGCGAGAAGACCGGCGTCTCCCTGGCGCCCAGATAGAGGAGCCCGAGCGCGGCGACGATGCCGAAGCCGATCAGGACGGCACGCCGCCACGGTCCCCTCAGCGTGGGGACGCTGTGCGGGCGCACGAGTGCAAGAGCCGGTTGCCGGGCCACACCGGACAGTTCGGCGCGGCGGCGTGCCGTCCTACCCGACCGGCGGGATCTCGATCGGCCCGAGCAGCTGTACCTCGGGCTCGAGCGTGACGCCGAACTGCTCGCGAGCGCGCCGCCGGGCCTCGGCGATCAACGCGACGGCGTCCGCCGATCGGGCGTCGCCCGCGTTTTCGATGAAGTTCGCGTGCTTGGGCGAGATCTCCGCACCGCCGATCGCAAAGCCCCGAAGGCCGCACGCCTCGAGCATCCGCCCCGCGGTCAGCTCGTGATCGGGGTTCTTGAACACGCTGCCGAACGTCCGCTTGTTGGTCGGCTGCGCGTCCTTCCGCTGCTTCTGCATCCCGGCCACGATCTCCTTGATCTCGGCGACGGGCCGCCCGACGCCCTGAAACTCGGCCGCCGCGACAACCTCGCCCGGCCCGAGCGCGGAGCGCCGATAGCTGAGCCCCAGCTCCTGGGGCGAGCGCCACTCCGCCCCATCCGCGCCGGCGACCTGCGCACGAACGAGCACCGAGGCGATGTCGCCCCCGTAGGCACCGGCGTTCATCTTCACGCCGCCGCCAACGGTTCCGGGAATCGCACAGATGAACTCGAAGCCCCCGAGCTCTGCCTCTCTCGCGCGATGGAGGCACACGGCGAGCGGCGCACCGCCTCCGGCACGGAGCAGCCCGTCCTCGACCTGCGCGGAGGCGAGCTCGCCTCCGAGCTTGAGCACAAGGCCTGGATAGCCCTCGTCCGCCGCGAGGAGGTTCGACCCGAGCCCGACGGCGGCGACGGGAAGCTCCTCCTCGCGCGCCCAGGCGAGCAGCTCGACGAGCTCATCCACGGTGCCCGGGTTGCCCAGCCGGTACGCGGGGCCGCCCGTGCCGAGGGTCGTGTACTTCGAGAGCGACACGCCTTCGTGGAGGTTCACCTCAACCGCTCCTCGATGAGCGGCAGCGCCGAGTCCACGTCGCCCGCACCCACGGTGAGGACGAGGTCGCCCTGCCGGGCGAAGGAAGCGACGAACGCCGCGGCATCCGGAAGCCCGGGCGCCCAGCCGACCCGCATCCCCGGTCTGCGTTCCGACAACCGGTCGACGACGAGCTTGCCGCTCACCCCGGGGAGGGGTTCCTCCCGTGCGGGGTAGATCTCGGTCACGCAGGCGATGTCGGCGAGCGCGAGCGCAGCCGCGAGCTCGTCCGCCAGGTGCAGGGTCCGCGAGTAGAGATGCGGCTGGAAGAGGACGAGCACACGACCGCCGTCCACCAGAGCGCGGGCGGTCTCGAGCGTCGCCGCGATCTCCGCGGGATGGTGCCCGTAGTCGTCGTAGAGCTGGACGCCGTTCACGTCCGCGGCAAGGTCGAAGCGGCGATGCGCACCCGTGAACTCGGCGAGCACGCGCTCCGCATCCGCGCGAGGCACGTCGACGGCCTCGAGAGCCGCGAGGGCGCACGCGGCGTTCAGCCTGTTGTGCTCGCCCGGAACCGCCAGCTCGAACGGAACCGGCTCGAGGTCCTTTCCCCAGACGACGGTCTCGATCCGGCTCGTCCACTCCTCGAAGGCCGCTTCCAGCTCGGCGTCGGAGCTGAAGGTCGTGTGGTGATCGAGCTCGACGTTCGTCACGACTGCGACAGTCGCCGGCAGCGCGAAGACGCTCCGGTCGGACTCGTCGCCCTCGACGACGAGCCAGCCGCTGCCCGCACGGGCGTTTCCGCCCAGCTGCGGAATCTCCCCGCCGATGAGGAAGGACGGGTCGCGGCCGAGACGGTCGAGCGCGAACGCGATCATGGCGGTCGTCGTCGTCTTGCCATGGGCGCCCGCGACCACGATCGAGTCGGCGAGACCTACGAGCTCGGCGAGCAGCTCTGCGCGGCTCGCGCCCTCCACCCGCCCCGCGAACGCGGTCGAGACGAACGCCTCCGCATCGTCTGGCGGCTCGGGCGGCCCGTCTGATATCTCCACGGGGATGCCGGCGGCACGCACTCCCTGGAGATACGGGGTCTCGCGCCGGTCCCAGCCGCTCACGTCCGCACCCCACGCCTTCGCGAGGATCGCATAGCCGCTCATGCCGGCGCCGCCGATTCCGGCCAGCCAGATCTTCCGGCCGCTAAGCGGCAAGGCGCAGGAGCTCCTTCGCGATCTCGTCCGCGGCCTCCGGGCGTGCAAGGGCCTTCATCGCCTGCCCCATCTTCCGCAGGCGCTCCGTGTCCGCGAGCAGCTCGTCCACCTGCCGGCGCAGATCGAGCTCCTGCTCGGGGACGACGACTGCGCCGCCGCCCCGCTCGAAGTAGCGCGCGTTCGCGGTCTGGTGGTCGGCAGTGGCGTGCGGATAGGGGACGAGCAGCGCCGGGCGTCCAGCCGCCGCCACCTCCCACACGGAGCCGCCGGCGCGCGCGACGACCAGGTCGGCGGCCGAGAGCGCGGCGCCAAAGTCGTCCGTGAACGGAAGCAGGCGGTAGTCGGTGCGCGCCACCCGCTCCGCGAGTGCCGGGTAGTCACGCTCGCCGGCCAGGTGCAATACGGCCGGGCCCGAGCTTCCGAAAGCCTCGAGCGCCGCCTCGTTGAGCCGCTGCGCGCCCTGGCTCCCCCCGAAAACGAGGACGACCGGTCCCTCGGACGGAAGCTCGAACCGGCGTCGGGCTTCCGCCGGGTCACGCGGCTGCGAGCGCGCGGGAATCGGCCGCCCGACGACCCGGTACTTCGGCGGGCCGTGGCCCTCGACCGGAAAGGAGAGGAACACGACCTTTGCGAACGGCGCCGCCAGGCGATTCGCGAGCCCGAGGTGGGCGTCCGCTTCGGAGAGCGCGGCCGGAATCCGCAACGTGCCGGCTGCGAGCACCATCGGGCCGGCGACATAGCCGCCGCCGCCGAGCACGACATCTGGACGGCGCCGGCGCAGGATCCGCACGCAGGCAGGCACCGCCACCGCAGCGCGGCCTAGAGCTTTCGCCAACCGCACGCTCAGCTCGCGGGGAAAGCCTTCCACTCCGAAGACGTCGAGCTCGTAGCCGGCGTCCCGCACGAGCCTCGAGTCGGCGTTCGACGCGAAGGTGACCTCCGCGCCGAGCTTCCTAAGCGACTCGGCGACGGCGAGTGCCGGCAGCACGTGTCCGGCGGTTCCGCCGGCCGCGATCAGGCACTTCGGTTTCCCGGACGACGGCATCGTTCGACGCGATGTTAAGGAGGATGCCCACGGCGGCGAGGCCCACTACGAGGCTCGACCCTCCGTAGGAGACGAATGGGAGCGGGATTCCGGTCAGCGGGGCGATGCCCATGACTGCGCTCACGTTCACCGCAGCCTGCCCGCAGATCAGGGCGGTGATCCCGACCGCGAGGCGCTTTCCGAACGGGTCTCGGCAGTTGAGCGCGATGTTGAAGCCCGCGTAAGCGAAGACGGCGAAGGCGGCGATCACCGCCATGGCGCCGATGAGGCCGAGCTCCTCGCCGATGATGGCGAAGATCATGTCCGTGGACGCCTCGGGCAGGTAGTAGATCTTCTGCACGCTCTCGCCGAGACCGACCCCGAAAAAACCGCCGGAGCCGAGCGCGATCATGGACTGCACGGCCTGGAAGCCGGCGCCTTGCGGGTCGTGCCAGGGATCGAGGAAGCTGAAGATGCGCTCGCGGCGATACGGCTCGAACCAGATCGCGAGGAGGACGATGCCGGTGGCGATGCCGGCCGCCGAGGCGAGCAGCCGCAGGCGCGTTCCCGAGACGACCAGAATCGCCGTGACCATGATGGCGATGGCAATGGCGGTGCCGAGATCAGGCTCGATCAGGATCAGCGCGCACGCCAGCCCGACGACCACGCCGATCGGCTTGGCGAGCTCGCCGAGGGTGCGCGGCGCGGGCCTGCGGGCGAGGAGCGCGGCCGTCCAGAGCGCGAGCACGAGCTTGGCGAGCTCGGAGGGCTGAAAGTTCATGAAGCCGACGGGGATCCAGCGGCGCGCGCCGTTCACGGCCGTCCCGATCGCGAGCACTGCGACGAGGAGGAAGAAGGTGACGGCGAGGAGCGGCTGCGTGGCCTGGCGGAGCCGGTGGAAGTCGAAGCGGGACAGGACGACGAGCGCGACGAGGCCCATGAGGGCGTAGATGGCCTGGCGCTTCAGATAGTAGGACGGCGCGTCGGAGGAGAGCAGCGCGCGCGCCGAGCTCGCGCTGTAGACCATCACCAGCCCGAAAGCGACGAGGCCCAGCGTGACGAGAACGAGCAGGTGATACTCGAGGTGGTTGGCGCCCGGCCGCTTCACAGCGCCTCGACGAGTTTGCGGAACTGCTCGCCGCGCTCCTCGAAGTCCCGGAACTGGTCGTAGCTGGCGCACGCCGGCGACAGGAGGACGACCTCCCCGGGCTCGGCGTCGCGAAACGCGTCCTGCACGGCAGCGGGCAGGTCGCGCGAGTACGTGAAGCGGACCCCCGCGCCGGCGAGCGCTTCGGCGATCTCGTCCGCCGATTCGCCGATGAGGTACGCCTGCGCCACACCGGCCCCGGCGGCACGCTTCGCCAGCCGCTCGAACGGAATGCCCTTGCGGCTACCGCCGAGGATCAGGCGGATACCGGGCGGATACGCGGAGAGCGCGCGTTCGGCGGCCTCGGGATTCGTCGCCTTGGAATCGTTCACGAAGCGCACGCCGTTCACCTCGCGGATGAGCTCGAGGCGGTGCGGGACTCCGGCGAAGGAGGAGAGGCCGGCGGCGATCGCATCGTCCGAGAGCCCGGCCGCGCGCGCCGCGGCAGTGGCGGCCGCTGCGTTCTCACGGTTGTGCTCGCCGGGAATGGTGGGCTCGGCCGGCAATTCGTCGTCGAGAGAGAACTCGATGCGCCGCCCGCGGCCGGGAACCGGGTCGAAGCCGCGCGGCACGATGGCGACGTCCTCGGCGATTTGGTTCTCGAAGATGCGGAGCTTCGCGGCGCGGTAGTCGTCGAAGCTCTCGTGGCGGTCGAGGTGATCCGGAGCGAGGTTGAGGAGCACTGCGATGCGCGGGCGGAAGGCGTCGATGTCCTCCAGCTGGAAGCTCGAAAGCTCGCAGACGATCCAGGCTTCCTCGCCAAGCGCTCCGTCCAGGCCGGAGAGCGGCCGGCCGACGTTGCCGGCCACGGAGACGTCCTTCCCTGCTGCGCGGAAGATCGCGCCGAGAAGCTCGCTGGTCGTCGTCTTCCCGTTCGTGCCGGTGATACCGACGATCGGGTTCGTGAGGAGCCGGTACCCGAGCTCGACCTCGCTCCAGATGGTCAGGCCACGCTCCCGCGCAGCGGTCGCAAGAGGAGCCGCCGGAGGTACGCCTGGGCTTTTTACGAGCAGGTCCACGCCGTCGAGAAGCTCGGGGTCGTCCGCGCCGAGGACGACTTCGACGCCTGCTTCGCGAAGCCTCCCCGCCTCGAGGTCCTCCCGCCGGTCGGCTCCGACGACGGTCACGCCGCGACGCGCCAGCGCGAGCGCCGCGGCCTCGCCCGAGCGGGCCAGGCCCAGGACGAGCGCCTTGTCAGGAAGCCAAGTTATTGAAGTTGGAGAAGTAGGCGTAGTAGAGGACGAAGCCGCAGGCGCAGAGGATCGCGGTCGCGATCCAGAAGCGCACCGTGATCCTGGTCTCGGACCAGGCCTTCATCTCGAAGTGATGGTGAAGCGGTGCCATGAGGAAGATGCGGCGCCCGAACCACTTGAAGGTGAGGACCTGGAGAATCACCGACAGGGCCTCGACGAGGAAGATGCCGCCGATCAGAAGCAGCAACAGCTCGGTCTTCGTCATGATCGCAAAGGCCGCCAGCGCGCCTCCCAGGCCCATCGAGCCGGTGTCCCCCATGAAGACCTGGGCCGGGAAGGCGTTGTACCAGAGGAACCCGATCGAGGCACCGATCAGGCTCGCACCGAGGATGGCGAGGTCGAGATCGATGGGATCGGCCGGCGCGCCGCGTCGCACCGCGGTCAGGGCCGCCACGAGGCTCATGGCCGTGTACGTGAGGATCGCGATCGTGGTCGTGCCCGCCGCGAGGCCGTCGATCCCGTCGGTGAGGTTCACCCCGTTGGCCGCCCCCGCGATGATGAAGAAGGCAAGGACGTACCACGCGTACGAGAGAGGCACGTCGACGTCGATGAGCGGCACGTAGATCGACGTCGAGAAGCCGCGGTCGGAGACGACGAGCCCGACGATGACCGTGATCCCCGCGAGCCAGACGAGCTTCCACCGCCCCGCGAGGCCGAGCGAACGGCGGCGGGCGATCTTCGTCCAATCGTCCACGAATCCGATCGCAGCACAGCCGAGCGTGACGAAGAAAGCCGTCAGCGCAGGGAGTGTGTGCTTGGAGAAGGCGAGGAACGGGATCGCCATCGCGAGCATGATCAGCAGGCCGCCCATCGCCGGCGTGCCGCGCTTCACGACATGGCCCTGCGGTCCCTCCTCCCTGATCTGCTGGCCGAACTCGTTCCGGCGCAGGAAATCGATGAATTTGGGGCCCGCGACGATGGAGATGACCATCGAGATGAGCCCCGCGAGAAGGACCTGAACCACGCGCGGAGACTAGCTTTGGGCCGGGACGACGGCGACGGCTTCGCCGATCGCCTCGAGCCCCATCGAGCGTGAGCCCTTGACGAG
Organism: Thermoleophilia bacterium; assembly: GCA_025935275.1. GTDB lineage: Bacteria > Actinomycetota > Thermoleophilia > Gaiellales > Gaiellaceae > DATEOR01. The sequence goes on along the minus strand of JAICVP010000065.1, from coordinate 1,203 downwards.
CACGCAGTCCCCCGGCCGCAGCTGTTGGCGCAGGGCGGTAAGCCCGGCCTCAACCGTCGGAGCCCAGCGCACCGTCGGCACGCCGCGCGCTCCTTCGACGTAGCCGCGAGCCAAGGGCCCCACCGCGACGAGCACGTCCACTCCCGCACGAGCGGCGGCGGCTCCGACCTCCCGGTGATACGACGCTGCTCCCGGGCCGAGCTCGGCCATGTCGCCGAGGACTGCGACCTTCCGATGCTCACCGGCCCGCTCGGCCAGATGCTCGAGCGCGGCGGCCATGGAAAGCGGGTTCGCGTTGTAGCAGTCGTTGATGAGGACGCCTCCCTCCGGCAACGGCACCTCTTCGCCGCGCAAGCGGGAAAGCTGGACATGCCGCGCCCCGCGCGCCGCCTTCCCCAGGGGCAGGCCGAGCGCGTGGTAGGCCGCGAGCGCCGCGAGCGCGTTCGTCGCGTTGTAACGGGACGAAAAGCTGAACTCCAGGGTCAGCGGCCGGCCGAACGCCGTCACCTTGAGGCGGGCCTGCCCATCGTGTGCCGAGAAGTACGTGAGCGAGACGTCGCCGCCCTCGCCGAATCGGTAGGTCTCGATGTCCGTCCGGGTCAGATACGGCTCGAGGTAAGGCTGCTTGGCGGGGACGACGGCGGTTCCGCCCGGCGGAAGTGCATCGATCAGCTCCGCCTTCGCCTGCGCGACGCGCTCGATCGAGCCCAGGAGCTCGAGGTGAACCGGCCCCACGGCGGTGATGATGCCAACGTCCGGCTTGGCGATCTCGCAGAGCTCGGCGATCTGCCCGAGCCCGCGCATGCCCATCTCGAGGACCGCGACCTCCGTGTCCGGCTCGAGCTTGCAGAGGGTGAGCGGGAGGCCGACCTCGTTGTTCTGGCTGCCCTCCGCCGCCACCGTGCGAGCGTGCGGCCGGCTAAGCGCGGCCAGGATGTCCTTCGTGGACGTCTTCGCCGTCGAGCCCGTGATGGCGACCACCTTCGCGCTGCTTCGGGCGCGGACCTCGCGGGCGATCGCGGCCAGGGCGGTGAACGCGTCTTCCGGCAGGAGCGCCGCCGCGGCGCCGGCCTCGAGCGCGTCGTCCGCGAATTCCACGCCGCGACCGACCGCGACGAACAGGTCTCCGGGCTCGACGCGCCTCGAATCGATGGTGACACCGGTGACCGTGTCGCCCACTCCGGGTCTGAGCTCGCCCCGGGC